>NZ_JBHXSO010000022.1:0-129005 GCF_042714775.1 Streptomyces sp. NPDC058691
ACCCGGCCGCCGCCGCGCTGGAGGGCGTCGGCCTCCTGCGCCTGCGCCCGCTCGGCCCGGCGGCCGCGCGCCGCCTGCTCGCCGGGCGCCCGTCCGGGACGGCGCTGCCGGAGCCGGTGGCGGCCACCGTGCTGGCACTGGCCGGGGGCAATCCGCTCGCCCTGACCGAACTCGCCGACGCCGCGGCCGCCGGCCTGCTGCCGGACCCGCCCGCGCTCCCGGCCGAGAGCAGGCTGCGGGAACGGCACCGGGCCCGCTTCCACGCCCTGAGCCCGGCCGCCCGCGCCCTGGTGTCGGTGGTCGTGGCCGGCGGCCCGCTGCCCGCCGCCCTGCTGCGGGCCGCCGCCCGCCGGCTGCGTCTGGGCGCCGGGGCCCTGGACAGCGCCCATGCCGCGGGGCTCCTCGTCACCCGGGAGGGCACGACGGCCGTGCCGGGCCGGCTGTTGCGTTCCTCGCTGGCCGCGCTGCTCTCCCCCGCCGACCGCACGGCGGCGCACGCCACCCTGGCCGCCGTCCTGGACCCCTCCTCCGCCCGGCTCTACCGGGCCCTGCACCGGCTCGCCCTCGCCACCGGGCCCGCACCGGCGGCCGAGCGGCAACTGGAGGAGGCCGCGACCGCCGCCCGCCGCGACCGCGGCCACGCCGCGGCGGCCGCCGCCCTGGAACACGGCGCCGGTACGACCGCGCACCCCGCCACCCGCGACCGCTGGCTGCTCGCGGCCGCCGCCGACGCGCGGACCTCGGGGGACACCCGGTGGGCGCGGGAACTGCTGCGCCGGGCCGGACCGGGCGGCGGCCCGGCGCCGTCGGAGGCCCTGCGCGCGCTCGTCCAGGGTGAGATCCGGCTGCGCGACGGCGTGCCCGCCGCGGCATGCCGCGATCTGACCGGCGCCATCGGCCGCTTCCCGGCGACGCAGCGCACCCTCGCCCTACGGGCGCTGATGCTGGCGGGCGAGGCGTGCTGTCTGGCGGGGGACTTCACCGCCTACTTCGCGCTCGCCGAGCGGGCGCGCACGATGCGCCGCGGCGACGAGACCCCCGCGCAGCGGCTGGTCCTCGACCACTTCACGGGCCTCGCCGCGACCTTCGCCGGCCGGCACCGGGAGGCCCACTGGGCGCTGCGCCGGGTGGTGCGGCTGGCCGAGGCGGCCGGCGATCCGGAGTCGGCGATCTGGGCAAGCCAGGCGGCGTACACCCTGGGGGACGCGCGGCGGGCGCACGCGCTCGCCTCGGCCGCCGCGCAGCGGGCGCGGCGCCAGGGCGCCGCCGCCCTGGTGCCCGCGGCCCTGGTGTACGAGGCCCTGTGCGCGCTCGCGCTGGACCGCTACGCGGCGGCGGGGGAGGCGGCCGAGGAGGGCGTGCGGCTCGCCGAGGAGACCGGCCAGCGCAATCTGGCCGTCGACCATCTGTCCGTACTGGCCCTGCTGGCGGCGTTGCAGGGCGACAGCGCCACCGCCGCGGTGCGGATGAAGGCCGCCGGGCACGCGGTGGCGTCCCGCGGACTGGGCCGTCCCGAGGCGTTCAACTCCTGGGCGTCGGCCTGCGCGGACCTCGCCGCGGGCCGTCCGGCCGACGCGCTCTCCCGCTTCGGCCGGATGCGTGCAGGGGCGGGCCAGGTCAACCTGGCGATCCGGGGGCTGGCCACCCCGCACTTCGTCGAGGCGGCGGTGCGCTGCGGGCAGCGCGCGAAGGCCGAGGGCGCGCTGCGCGGCTACGAGGACTGGGCCGCGGGCAGCCACAGCACGCTGCGGCTGGCACAGGCCCACCGCTGCCATGCCCTGCTGGCCGAGGACGACGCGGCGGCCGTCGGCCACTTCCGCGAGGCGCTGCGGTTGCACCAGGACGACGACACCGTCCTGGAACTGGCCAAGACCGAGCTGTTCTACGCCTCCCGGCTGCGCCGCATCCGCCGTCCCGGCGAGGCACGTGGCCTGCTGCGGGACGCGCTGGCGGTCTTCCGGCAGTTCGACGCGCGCCCGTGGGCCGAGCGGGCCACCGCCGAACTGCGGGCGGCGGGCGACCGCGTCGGACCGGTGGCACGGGAGCCCGGCGGGGCCCGGGAGCTGACCGCGCAGCAGACCCGGATCTCCGAGCTGGTGGCCCAGGGGGCCACCAATCAGGAGATCGCCGACCTGCTGGTGCTCAGCACGCGCACCGTCGAGTACCACCTGCGGAACATCTTCAGCAGGCTGGGCGTGCGCTCCCGCGTCGAACTGGCGGCACTGTTCCGTTGACCGGGCGGCCCGGTCACCGGTGGTGGGTCAGGCCAGGGCGAACCAGGCGACGGCCGCCACGACCACGACGGCCGCGATGATGCCGACGATCAGTCCCGTCCGGTTGCCGCCCGAGGTCTGGGCCTGCGCGGGCTCCTCGTCGACGAAGGCGCGGAACATCTGGGTGTTGCCGGCCGGGTCGTAATTGTTGTCAGGGGTAGTCATGGTGCAGGACCCTAGCGAAGTCATGTCGTGCCGGTCACCCCTGGGGCCCGGACAACCGGGGGACGGGTACGGGAATACCGCCCGTCGAAATGGTGTCGCACGTTGCATGGCACTCATCGGCACCTCTGATCTCGATGTTCTTCCCCTCTCCCTCGGCGGCAACGTCTTCGGCTGGACCGCGGACGAGGAGACCTCCTTCGCCGTGCTGGACGCGTACACCGCGGCCGGCGGCAACTTCGTCGACACCGCGGACACCTACTCCTCGTGGGTCCCGGGCCACAGCGGCGGCGAGTCCGAGTTCCTGATCGGCAGCTGGCTCTCCAAGCGCGGGCGGCGCGACGACATCGTCGTCGCCACGAAGGTCGGCTCCCACCCGGACTTCAAGGGCCTGAAGGCCGCGACCATCAAGGCCGCGGCGGAGGAGTCGCTGCGCCGGCTCGGCACCGACCACATCGACCTCTATTACACGCACTTCGACGACGTCGAGACCCCGGTCGAGGAGATCATCGGCGCGATGGACGCGCTGGTCCGCGAGGGCAAGGTGCGCTACATCGCCGCGTCCAACATCAGCCCGGAGCGGCTGACCGCCTCGCTGGAGTTCTCCGACCGGGAGGGCCTGGCGAAGTACGTGGCGCTGCAGCAGCACTACAACCTCGTCGAGCGGGAGTACGAGGGCCCGCTGCGCGAGGTGGTGCGGGCGCACGGGCTGGCCTCGGTCCCCTACTTCGGCCTGGCGCGCGGCTTCCTCACCGGCAAGTACCGGCCCGGCGTCGTGGTGGACAGCCCCCGCGCGGGCGGGGCCGGCGCCTACCTGGAGTCGGAGAGCGGGCCGCGCGTGCTGGCCGCGCTGGACGAGGTGGCGGCGGCGCACGGCGCGGAGCAGGCGAGCGTCGCGCTGGCCTGGCTGCGGTCCCGGCCGACCGTCGTTGCGCCGATCGCCAGCGCCCGGACGCCCGAACAGCTGCCGGCGCTGCTGGCCTCGATGGAGCTGGAGCTGACCGCTCAGGAGCTTGAGCTGCTCACCGAGGCATCGGCCTGACCTGCGCCTTTCGCCACACGGCCCGCTTCCTTGACTGGAGGCGGGCCGTTCCTTTTGGAGCTTTTTACCCATAAGAATTTGCCTGCAGCAACCAATCAATCCTACGGTTGCTCAAGGCAACCAATAGTCCGGAGGGAAGGCGACGGTCCACATGGCATCGCAGGAGCTGTACGGGGAGCTGGCAGGCCAACTGCGCGCCATTCCCGCCGTGGCCCGCGAGCTCAGCCGCTCGTGCCCGCCGAACTGCCCGCCCGCCTCGCTGGGTGTGCTCGCGGTCGTGAGCCGCCACGGCGAACTGCGGATGAGCCGGCTGGCGGAGCTGCTGGACATCGACATGTCGGTCACCAGCCGCCATGTCGCACACCTCGCGGAGCGCGGCTGGATCGACCGGCTGCCCGATCCGCACGACAGACGCTCGCGGCTGCTGCGGCTGACCCCTGGCGGCATGGACATGCTCCGCGCCGCACAGGACGGAGTCACCGCCTCGCTCGCCGACCACCTGCGGGACTGGCCCGATCAGGACGTCATGGAGCTCTGCGGGCTGCTGGAGCGGCTGCGCACGGCCTTCACCGCCGACTGCCACCCCCGTACGCAAACGATCACGACGTGAAGAGGATGACGATGGCAACAACCGCAGCACCGGCCGGTGTGCGGGGGACCGACGCCCACAGCGGACACGCGGCCCCCATGTCGCACCGGCAGATCATGGAGGCCCTGACCGGGCTGATCCTGGGCCTGTTCGTGGCGATCCTGTCCTCCACGATCGTCTCCAACGCCCTGCCGAAGATCATCTCCGATCTGCACGGTGGTCAGAGCGCGTACACGTGGGTCATCACCGCCGCACTGCTCACCACCACCGCCACCACCCCGCTGTGGGGCAAGCTGTCCGACCTGTTCAGCAAGAAGCTGCTGGTCCAGCTGGCGCTGGTGATCTACGTGGTCGGCTCGCTGATCGCGGGGCTGTCGCAGAACACGGGCATGCTGATCGCCTGCCGGATCGTCCAGGGTGTCGGCGTCGGCGGCCTGATCGCGCTGACCCAGGTCATCATGGCCTCGATGATCTCGCCGCGGGAGCGCGGCCGGTACAGCGGCTACCTCGGCGCGGCCTTCGCGGTCGGCACCGTCGGCGGCCCGCTGCTCGGCGGCGTCATCGTCGACACCGACTGGCTCGGCTGGCGCTGGTGCTTCTACGTCGGCGTGCCCTTCGCGATCCTCGCGCTGGTCGTGCTGCAGAAGACCCTGCACCTGCCGGTCGTCAAGCGCCAGGCCAAGGTCGACTGGGCGGGCGCCACGTTCGTCACGGCCGCCGTCAGCCTGCTGCTCGTCTGGGTCACCTTCGCCGGCGACAAGTACGAGTGGATCTCCTGGCAGACCTGGGTCATGACCGGCGGCGCGGTGCTGCTCGGCCTGGTCTTCGTACTGGTCGAGTCCCGCGCGCGCGAGCCGATCATGCCGCTGCGGCTGTTCCGCAACAAGACGATCAGCCTGACCTCGGCCGCCTCGCTCTTCGTCGGCCTGGCGATGTACAGCGGAACCGTCTTCCTGAGCCAGTACTTCCAGCTGGCGCGCGACAAGTCGCCGACCATGTCCGGCGTCCTGACCATTCCGTTGATCGCCGGCCTGTTCGTGTCCTCCACCGTCTCCGGCCAGGTCATCACCCGGACCGGCCGCTGGAAGGCGATCCTGGTCTCCGGCAGCGTGCTGCTCACCGCGGGCCTGGGCCTGCTGGGCACGCTGCGGTACGACACCGTCTACTGGCACATGGCGATCTTCATGGCGCTGCTGGGCCTGGGCCTCGGCATGGTGATGCAGAACCTGGTCCTCGCCGTGCAGAACCAGGTGGGCGCCAGGGACCTCGGCGCGGCGAGCTCCATGGTCACCTTCTTCCGCACCCTCGGCGGCGCGGTCGGCGTCTCCGCGCTGGGCGCGGTGCTCGCCAACCGGGTCACCCACTACACCACGGACGGACTGTCCGCGCTGGGTGTGGACTCCACCGGCTCCTCCGACGGCGCCATCCCGGACCTCGGGTCGCTGCCGGCGCCGATCCGCCACGTCATCGAGACCGCGTACGGCCACGGCGCGGGCGATGTGTTCCTGGTGGCGGCCCCGGTCGCGTTCCTCGCGCTGCTGCTGGTGCTCTTCATCAAGGAGGTGCCGCTGCGGACGTCGAGCGGTCTGCAGCAGGCGGCCGGTGTGTCCGGACAGCCGGAGCCGGCGGCCGTCGTACCCGGCGGCCAGGAGCCGGTGGCCGCGGCCCCGGCCACCGTCCCGCTGCCCGCACCCGAACCCATACCCGCACCAGCGCCCGCACCCGTCCAGGAGGGCCCCATGATCCACGGCCAGGTACGCAACTCCGAAGGCGCCGGCGTCGAACGCGCCACGCTCACGCTGATCTCGCTCACCGGCAAGCAGCTCGGCCGGGCCACCGCACACGCCGACGGCGGCTACGTGCTCACCGCGCCCGGCGCCGGCTCGTACGTCCTGATCGCGGCGGCCGACGGCCACCAGCCGCAGGCCTCCACGGTCGTGGTCGGCGAGGAGCCGGTCCCCTACGACGTGGTCCTGGCCGGCACCAGCGGCCTCACCGGCACCGTCACCTCCGAGGCGGACGGCATCCCCGTCCACGGCGCCGTGGTCGTCGTCACCGACATCCGCGGCGAGGTGCTGGCCAGCGGCGGCACCGGGCAGGACGGCGGCTTCGGCTTCCACGGCCTCCCGGCCGGCGACTTCACCCTCGCGGTCAACGCCACCGGCTTCCGGCCGGTCGCCCTCCCCGTCGGGGTCGCCGGCACCGGCCCGACCCACGTCGATGTCGCGCTGCGCCTCGGCGGCCGCGTCCAGGGCACCGTCCTCGGCGGCGCGACCCGGCTGCCGCTGCCCGAGGCCCGCGTCACCCTCGTGGACGGGGCGGGCAACGTCGTGGCCACCGCCACGACCGGCGGCGACGGCGGGTACGCCTTCGGCGATCTGGACGCGGGCGAGTACTCGCTCATAGCCAGTGGATTCCCGCCGGTGGCGACCACGATCACGGTCGGCGACGAGAGCGCCAAGGACGTCGACGTGGAGCTCAGCCACCCCGAGGGGTGAGCGGGCCCGCTCGAGAACGGCCGGGTCGTGCGCCTGCGGAGACGCACGAACCGGCGCGGGGGGACCCCGGTCCGGTCCTGACGGCACGGCAGGGGACGGCCGCACCGTCCGGACCGGGCCACACCGGGTGGCTCCCGCAGGGGCCCGGGGTTCGCCCCGGGCCCCGTTCCCCCGGGGAACACACACGCAACGGAAGGCGAGCGATGAGCATGACCACGACCGGGAAGACGGGCCTGCGGGGGCGGGTCCTGACCAAGGACGGCTGGGCGGTGCCGCACGCCGTGGTGACGGTCACCGACATGACGGGTCAGCAGGTCGCCAGGGAGCCCGCGGACGCCGAGGGCACGGTGCGCACCGCCGCGCTGGCCCAGGGCGCGTACACGGTCATCGTGACGGCCGTCGGCTACCGCCCGACGGCGGCGACGGCGCTGGTCAACGCCTCGGGTTCGGCGGATGTCGGCACCCTGACGCTCGCCCGCTCCGGCGGTGTCGAACTGCCCCCGCCGGGCGTGTGGACCGTCGACCCCGCCCACTCCGAGATCCGCGCGGTCGCCCAGCACCTGGGCCTGTCCAGCGTGCACGGCCGCTTCAAGAGCTTCGCGGCGAGCATCGAGATCGCCGAGCATCCGCTGCGCTCCGGCGTGCAGGCCGTGATCGACGCGGCGTCCATCGACACCGGCAACGGCACCCGCGACGCGCACCTGCGCTCCCCCGACTTCCTGGACGTGGCGGCGCACCCCAGCGTGACCTACCGCAGCACCTCCCTGGAGCAGGCCGCCCCGGACCGCTGGACCGTGCACGGCGAGCTGTCGATGCGCGGCGTGAACCGCCCGGTGGACCTGGACCTGGCCTACCTGGGCACCGGCCCTGACCCGTGGGGCGGGGTGCGCGCCGCCTTCCGCGCGACGGCGCAGCTACGGCGGGAGGACTTCGCCATGCACTACAACCAGGTCGTGCAGGCCGGGATCGTCGCCGTCGGCACCACCGTGAAGGTCGAGCTCGACATCCAGGCCGTGCAGGGCACCACGCTCCCCGCCCTGTAGCCGCGGGCGGCATAGGCTGCTGTCATGGCCTACATCGCGACCAACACCGCCGTGCAGCTCGATCAGTTGCTGGAGTTCGTCCGTCCGCGCCACCGCGCCCTGCTGCTGACCACCCGCTCGGACGGGCGCCCCCAGGGCTCCCCCGTGACCTGCGGCGTCGACGACTCCGGGCGGCTGGTGGTCTCCACGTACCCCGAGCGGGCCAAGGCCCGCAACGCGCGCCGCGACCCGCGGGCGAGCGTGATCGTGCTCTCCGACGAGTGGGACGGGCCCTGGGTCCAGATCGACGGCACCGCCGAGGTGGTCGACCCGCCGGAGTCGGTCGAGCCGCTCGTGGAGTACTACCGCAACATCGCCGGCGAGCACCCGGACTGGGACGAGTACCGCGCCGCGATGCTCAAGCAGGGCAAGTCGCTGCTCCGGGTGACCCCGGAGCGCTGGGGGCCCCTCGCGACGGGCGGCTTCCCGGCCCGGCTGGCGCCCTCCGAGGACTGACCGGCCGGCTGGGCCGGGCGGGCCCGCCCGTGTACAGCGAGGGGCGGCGGCCGAGGGCCCCCCCCCTTCCCGCGTCCACGACCTGGGTCAGCTCGGGTCGGTCAGGTCGTAGACGGTCACTCCGCCCAGGGTCGTGGAGCCGAAGTTCTCCTCGACCCATGAGCTGATCTGTGAGGCCGTGCCATTGCCGCTACTGCCCCGGCCGCCGCCGCCCATGCCGCCCGAGGCGATGAAGTAGTGGATCCGGCCCTGTGCCACGTAGTTCTTGAACCGGTCGAGGGTCGGGGACGGGTCACTGCCGTTGAAGCCGCCGATGGCCATCACGGCCCTGTTGGTGGCCAGTTGGTAGCTCGCCGCGTTCTGTGAGCCGATCGCGGCGGCCACCCAGGTGTAGCGGTCGGCGTCGGCCAGGAGCGCGTTCTTGGCGGCGTCGCTCACGGTCGCGCCGTTCAGCAGGCCGCCGAGGCCGCCCGCGCCACCGCGTCCGGTGCCGCCGGAACCGCCCTGCGGGCCGCCGGGGAAGCCCTGTTGACCCTGGCCACCGCCCGGGAAGCCACCGGTGCCACCGCCCGGGAAGCCCTGCTGGCCCTGTTGCCCCTGCCCGCCGCCCGGGAAGCCGCCGGTGCCACCGCGCATGCCGCCGGGGAAGCCGCCGGTGCCGCGGCGCATGCCGCCCATGCCGCCCTGCACCGCGGGTCCGGCCGTCACGATGGAGCCGGTGTGCGGGGTGCCGATCGTCTGGAGGGTGTACGCCAGCGGCCCGCCGAGCGCCGCCGCGAGGCCGAGCGCGGCCGCCGCCAAGGCCAGGTGCCGGCCCAGTCGCGCCGCGAGCAGCAGTCCGAGCGTCGCCGCGATCCCGGCGACGAGTACCGCGTACCGGACCCAGGGGTACCAGTCCGCCGAGCGGCCCAGCAGGACGCACGACCACACCGCCGTCACCAGGACCGTGGCCGCGAGCACCGCCGACGCGGCCGGGTGCCGGCGCCGCTCCCACAGCAGCGTGGCGCCCATGCCCACCAGCGCCGCGATATAGGGCGCCAGGGCGATGTTGTAGTACTGGTGGAAGATCCCGGACATGAAGCTGAAGGTCAGGAAGGTGAAGACCAGCGCGCCGCCCCAGACCAGGAAGGCCGAGCGCCGGGCGTCGGCGCGCGGCGCCCGCCGGGTCAGCCACAGGCCGGCCACGAGCAGGACGAACGCCGCGGGCAGCAGCCAGGCGATCTGACCGCCCATGTCGGTGCCGAACAGCCGGCCCCAGCCGGTCTCGCCCCACTGGCCCCCGCCGCCCGGACCCGCGCCGCCGCCGACGGAGCCGGTCTCGTCGCCGGTGATACGGCCGAAGCCGTTGTAGCCGAAGGTCAGCGACAGGAAGCTGTTGTCCTGCGATCCGCCGATGTACGGGCGCGAGGACGCGGGCCACAGCTCGACGATCGCGACCCACCACCCGCCGGAGACCACGGCCGCCAGCCCCGCGAGCCCGATCTGCCCGAACCGCCGCCTGACGCGCGTGGGCGCGCACACCGCGTACACGACGGCCGGCGGCGGCAGGATCAGCCACGCCTGGAGCGTCTTGGTCAGGAAGGCGAGACCGAAGGCGACGCCCGCGAGCACCAGCCACTTCGTCCGGGCGTCCTCCAGGGCGCGCAGCACGCAGTACACCGCCACCACCATCAGCAGGCAGAGCAGGGCGTCCGGGTTGTTGAAGCGGAACATCAGGGCGGCGACCGGCGTGAGCGCGAACGCGAGCCCCGCGATCAGCCCCGCGGCCGCGCTGAAACGGCGTCGCACGGCGGCGTACAGCACGCCCACCGCCGCCACGCCCATCAGCGCCTCGGGCACGAGGACCGACCAGGAGCTCAGTCCGAAGACCCGCACCGACAGCGCCATCGGCCACAGCGCGGCCGGGGGCTTGTCGACGGTGATGGAGTTGCCGGCGTCCGAGGAGCCGAAGAAGAACGCCTTCCAGCTCTCGGCGCCCGCCTGCACGGCGGCGGAGTAGAAGGAGTTCGCCCATCCCGAGGCGCCCAGGTCCCACAACTGGACGACGGCCGTGAGGGCGAGCAGCGCGAGGAACGCCGGCCGGGCCCAGCGGGGGTCCTCCGGCCGCCCCCGCCACAGACGGGCGGCGATTCCGGCGGTACCAGCAGTACCAGCGGCGCCGCCGGTATCGAGGGGCCGCACGGCCAAGGGCGGGGGTGCCCCCTGCGGGACGGGGCTTCGTCCTGTGGCCCCCGGCGGCGGTGCGTCGGCCGGGACCGGGGTGCGGTGCACGGCCGCGGGGGTGTGTCCCGGGACCGGCGGGACGGTGTGCGGGGTCCCCGGGGTCCCCTCCGGCGCGTGGTGCGACGTGGTCATCGGTGGCTCCTGGGGTCGTGTGCCTCGTATTCCGGGTATTCCGCGGCCGTCACGGGGGCCGCGGAATCGTGCGGAAGGAGGTGCGGCGGGAGGGCGTGCCGTCCCGGCCGCCGCCGGGCGGCCGGCTCGTCGTCGTACGGCGTGCCCGGCCGGACCGCCACGGGCGGCACGGGCGGCACCGGCGGCACCGGCGATCCGGCGCCGGAGGCCGCGCGGTCCGGGAAGACCCAGGCGCGGAAGAGCAGGAAGCGCAGGACGGTCGCCGCCAGGTTGGCCGCGACGAGGACGGCGATCTCGGTGCCGTGCGAGGGACTGCCGTTCGCGCTGTGCAGGGCGGCCAGCGAGCCGCTGGTGAGCGCCAGGCCGATGCCGAACACGACCAGCCCCTGCGCCTGGTGCCGCGCGGCCCGGTCCCGGCCGCGCACGCCGAAGGTCAGCCGCCGGTTGGCGGCGGTGTTGCCCGCCGCCGAGATCAGCAGGGCCAGCGCGTTGGCCGGCTGGGCACCTGTCGCGCCGCGCAGGAGCGCGAAGAGCAGCAGGTACACGACGGTGCTCAGCCCGCCCACGGCGCAGAAGCCGGCCAGTTGCCGGGCGAGCCCGGCGGGCACGTCGGCGATGTCGCGGTCGCGCGGGTCGTCGCCGAAGGGCCGGCGCAGCCGGTCCAGCGGCAGCGCGCCCGTGGCGAGCGCCCGTCCGATCCGCCACAGGCCCTTGAGGTCGTCGGTCGCGGTGCGGACGAGGTCCACGGTCGAGTGGGGGTCGTCCACCCAGTCGACCGGCACCTCGTGGATGCGCAGCCCGGCCCGTTCGGCCAGCACCAGCAGCTCGGTGTCGAAGAACCAGCCGCTGTCCTCCACCAGCGGCAGCAGCCGCTCGGCAACGTCCTTGCGGATCGCCTTGAAGCCGCACTGCGCGTCGGTGAAACGGGCGGCCAGCGAGGTCCGCAACAGGATGTTGTAGGAGCGGGAGATGAACTCCCGCTTGGCGCCCCGGACGACGCGCGAACTGCGCGCCAGCCGGGAGCCGATCGCCAGGTCGGAGTGGCCGGAGATGAGCGGGGCGACCAGCGGCAGCAGCGCGTTGAGGTCGGTGGACAGATCGGCGTCCATGTACGCCAGCACGGGCGCGTCGGAGGCGGACCACACCGCGCGCAGGGCGTTCCCGCGGCCCTTGCGCTCCAGGCGGACGGCGGTGACGGCCGGTATCCCGGCCTCCAGCCCCTTGGCGATCAGGGCCGTGCGGTCGGTGCTGGCGTTGTCGGCGACGGTGATCCGGAAGGGGTAGGGGAAGGTCCGCTCCAGGTGCGCGTGAAGTCTGCGGACGCAGCCTTCGAGGTCTTTCTCCTCGTTGAAGACGGGGATCACGACGTCCAGTACCGGTCCGGTCCGGGAGACGGCCAGATGCTCGCGGGCGGGGAGGCTCCCCGGGCTCCGATCCTCCCGGCCGGTCGGCGGGAGCTGTTGGGTTCGCATGCCGACGACCCTCCCGGCGCGCGCTGTCATGACGTTGTGGCGGCGCTGAGCGGTGCCTGTGAGTCCGCGGCGGGCAGGTGGACGCGGAAGACGGTGGCACCGGGCTCGCTGTCGATCGACACCCGGCCGCCGTGCGCGGTCACCACCGCTTGCACGATGGCGAGTCCGAGGCCCGTGCTGCCGGCCGCCCGGGAGCGGGAGGCGTCGCCGCGGGCGAAGCGCTCGAAGACGTGCGGCAGCAGGGCGGGCGGGATGCCGGGGCCGTCGTCGGCGACCTCGACCCGCACCTCCGGGCCGTACGGCACGACCCGCGCCACCACGGTGGTGCCGGGCGGGGTGTGCGTACGGGCGTTCGCCAGCAGGTTGGTGAGCACCTGGTGCAACCGCTGCGGGTCGCCCCGCACGACGGTGGGGTCGTCGGGGAGTTCCAGCCGCCAGCGGTGGTCGCGCCCGGCCGCGCGGGCGTCGCTGACCGCGTCGACGACCAGCGGCGACATGTCGGTCCCGGCCAGGCTGAGCGGCCGGCCCGCGTCGAGCCGGGCGAGCAGCAGCAGGTCCTCGACGAGCGTGGTCATCCGGGCGGCCTCCGACTCGATGCGGCCCAGCGCGTGGCGGGTGTCCGGGCCGATGGCCTCGCGCCCGCGGCGGGTCAGCTCGGCGTAGCCGCGGATCGACGCCAGCGGGGTGCGCAGTTCGTGACTGGCGTCGGCGACGAACCGCCGTACCCGCGTCTCGCTCTCCTGCCGGGCGTGCAGGGCGCCGCCGACGTGGTCGAGCATGCGGTTGAGCGCGGCCCCGACCTGGCCCACCTCGGTGCGGGGATCGGTGTCGGCGTCCGGCATCCGCTCGTGGAGCGCCACCTCGCCGTGGTGCAGGGTGAGTTCGGAGACGCGGGTCGCGGTGGCGGCGACCCGGCGCAGCGGCTGGAGGTTGAGCCGGATCATGACGAAGCCGGCCATCCCGGCGGCGGCCAGGCCCGCGGCGGTGACGCAGACCTCGACGAGGACCAGGGTGCCGATGGTGTCCCGGACGCTCGCGGTGGGCAGCCCGACGATCCGGGCCTGCCCGTAGCCGTAGATGACCGACTGCACTCTGAAGGTGCCCAGGCCCGGGACGTCCAGCGTGTGGAGGGCGCCGTCCGGCGGGACGTACGCGAAGACGGCGGCCTGCCGGGCGGTGAGCTGCTCGATGTCCAGGCGGGTGCCCGTGGTGCTGCTGGGCTGGGAGCTGACGCCGGCGAGGACGACCGTGCCCGAGTCCACTTGGGCGCCGACGGTGCCCGGTGGGATGCCGGGGCCGGTGATGAAGGGCAGGGGGGAACCGTCGCCGGCGGCCCGGCGGTCCCCGCTCGGCAGGCTCCGCTGATCGCCGCCGGGACCCAGGGCGCGCTTCGCGACCGCGGCGACCTGGCCGTCCAGTTGCGCGTAGAGGAAGGACTGCAGGGCGAGCGCCGTGACCGTGCCGATCACCGCGCAGACGACCGCGATGAGCGCGACCGAGGAGACCACCAGCCGGGTGCGCAGCGACCAGCGGCGCCGGGGCCGGCGCGCGGCGGGCGTACGGCGCGGCGCGGGTGCGCCGCGGCTCACGCCGGTTCGCCCGGCTTGATCAGGTATCCGGCGCCGCGCCGGGTGTGGATCATCGGGGGCCGGCCGGAGTCGATCTTCTTGCGCAGGTAGGAGATGTACAGCTCGACCACATTGGCCTGGCCGCCGAAGTCGTACGACCAGACGCGGTCGAGGATCTGCGCCTTGCTGAGCACCCGGCGCGGATTGCGCATCAGGTAGCGCAGCAGCTCGAACTCGGTGGCGGTGAGGTGGATGCCGGCGCCGGCGCGGCTGACCTCGTGACTGTCCTCGTTCAGCACGAGATCGCCGACGACCAGCAGCGACTCCTGCCGCGCGGCGGCCGCCCCGGCCCGGCGCAGCAGGCCGCGCAGCCGGGCGACTACCTCCTCCAGGCTGAAGGGCTTGGTGACGTAGTCGTCGCCGCCCGCGGTGAGCCCGGCGATGCGGTCCTCGACGGCGTCCTTGGCGGTGAGGAACAGCACGGGCACGTCGGTCAGGTCGCGGCGCAGCCTGGCCAGGACCTCCAGCCCGTCCATGTCGGGCAGCATCACGTCCAGGACCACGGCGTCCGGGCGCAGTTCGCGGGCGGCGCGCAGGGCGTCGGCGCCGCTGCCCTCGGAGCGGACCTCCCAGCCCTCGTAACGCAGGGCCATCGAGAGCAGATCGGCCAGGGCGGTCTCGTCGTCCACGACGAGGACGCGCACGGGGGAGCCGTCAGGACGGGTGAGGTCGGCGGCGGCGGAGGAAGGAGACGCGGTCATGGGGAAAATCCTGTGAGCCGCCGCTGAGAGCACCCTTGGCGGTCTCTGTGAATTGTCTGAGAAACGCCTTCGTGACAGCCCGCCAGGGTCCCTGGGCGGCGGGGAGCACGGGAGGCGGCCGGACGCGAACACGCCGCCCGCGGGGAATGCGGAGGTGTCCTGGCCGCGTTTGGTACGACGGACTCCGGACTTCAGTCGACCTGGTGGTGGGAGACGGCCCATGGGCTTCAGCGGCAACGGCACGCAGGCGCAGGCGATCGGCCGGTACGGACTGTGGAACGGCGGTCTGCGCGACCCCGACCCCGCCCGCGCGAAGGAACTCGCCGAGACCGCAGCCGAGTTGGAGGAGCTGGGTTACGGCGCCCTCTGGCTCGGCGGCAGCAGCGGCGTGGAGCACGCCGCCCCGCTGATCGAGGCGACCTCGTCCATCACCGTCGCGACGGGCATCCTCAGCATCTGGCAGTACGAGGCCGCGGACGTCGCCGCCCGCTGGTCCGCGCTGGAGTCCGCCCACCCCAGCCGCTTCCTGCTCGGGCTCGGCGTCAGCCACGCGAAGCTCGCCGCACAGTACGAGCGCCCCTACGCCGCCATGACCGGCTACCTCGACGCACTGGACGCCGCCGGGGTCCCGGCCGGCCGCCGCGTGCTGGCCGCACTCGGCCCGAAGATGATGGAGCTCACCCGCGACCGCTCCGCGGGCGCGCACCCGTACCTCGTCACCCCCGAGCACACCGCGCAGTCCCGCGAGATCCTCGGCCGGGGCCCGCTGCTCGCCCCGGAGTTCACGGTCGTCCTGGACACCGATCCCGAGCGGGCCCGAACGACCGCCCGCGCCATGCTCTCGTTCTACCTGACCCTGCCCAACTACACCAACAGCTGGCTGCGGCTGGGCTTCACCGAGGACGACCTGGCGAACGGTGGCAGCGACCGCCTGGTGGACGCGCTCATCGGCTGGGGCGACGAGGAGCGGCTGCGCGAGCGCATCGACGCCTTCCTCGACGCGGGGGCCGACCACGTCGCCGTCCAGGTGCTGACCGCCGGCGGGGACCGGAACGGTCTGCCGCGCGAGGAGTGGCGGCGGCTCGCGGCGGCTCTGGGGCTCTGAGCCCGTCACCGGACCTGCGAAAAGAGGCAGTTGGCGACAGTCGGGGACAACCGTCCGTCAGGAACGGAAGCCTCCGCTCAAAGCCGTTCAGCGCCCGGCCGGGCACCGGGACCGGGCGTATGTTCGGCCCATGGACAGCGGCACCGTGCCCCGAACCGTCCCGGTCGACCGCATGGCGTCCGGCGACCACGCCTGCCTCGGCTTCGAGGACGAGGACGCCCGCTGGGAGGTCCGCGCCGCCTTCACCGCCATCGGCCTCGACCAGGGGGAACGCGTCCTGCTCTTCAGCGGGCGCGGCACACCCCCGGCGGAGGCCGTGACGAGGCTCACCGCACTCGGCGTCCGCGCCGCCGAGGCGGTGCGCCGCGGGGCACTCGTCATCACCCCGCTGGTCCCCGGCTACGACTCCGCCGCCGCCTGGTCCGCCCTCACCGAGACCGCCCGCCGCCTCGGCTACCGCGGACTGCGCGCCGCGGGCGACATGTCCTGGGCGCTGCGGCCGGGCCTCGACCGGGACCGGCTCATCGGGCACGAGGCCGCCATGACCCCGGTGCTGGCGGGCCTCGGGCTCACCGCCGTCTGCGAGTACGACCAGCGGCGCTTCCACGCCTCACTGCTGGCGCGGGTGCGCGCCGCCCACCCGGTGTGCCTGCGGCCGCCGTCCGGCGCCCTTCATGTCGAGCGGCTCGGCGGCACGCTCGCCCTCAGCGGCGACGCCGACCTCGCCACGCGCACCGAATTCGAGGTCGGCCTGCGCCACGCCTTCACCTCACCGGCCGGCCCGCCGTACGTCATCGACCTCACCGGTGTCGGATTCATCGACGCCCGCTGCGCCGGCGTCCTCATCCGCCACGCGGCGTCCCTCGGCCCCGCCGACCGCGTCACCGTCCGCTGCCCGCGACTGCACGCCCGGACCCTTCGCCTGTGCGGCGCGACCGAGGTCCCCCAACTCGTCCTCGACGAGACCTGAGGCTCAGACCTGCTGCGCCGCCCAGAACTCGTCCCAGGAGATCTTGCCGTCACCGTTGGTGTCGACCCTGCTGATCACGGACTGGGCCACCGTCTCGGTCACGTTGAAGTCACCCAGCTGGGCCATCACGCTCTTGTACTCGCTCGCCGTGATGAGACCGTCCCCGTCGATGTCGTACCGCGTGAACGCTCGCTTGCACGCCTCGATGTCGGCCATCGTGACCACCCCTCCATGTATGTGTCGGTCTGCAGCGGACACCCTAGCCGCCCCGGCCCGGCCCTCTCCCGGCGTGCGGCCAACCGTCCCTCCCGACCAGGGGAGGGACGCATGACGGAGGGTCTACACCCCGAGCGTCCGCCGGACATCCGCGTGCCGCTCCCGCGCCTCGGCGATCCAGTCGCCGCTCAGGTCCAGGGGCACGCGCACGCAGATCTGCGTACCGGGCGCATCGTGGACCTCGACCACGTAGGGGTCGTCGGCCACGAAGGTGAGGTACGCGGTGCCGCCTTCGTACGGCCAGTCCCCGGCGAACACCAGGTCTTCGTCCTGGTCGGCGTCGGCTTCCTCGACGGCATCCAGGAGCGAGCCCCATTCCTGTATGTCTTCGGCGTCGAACCCCGTCCGGACGGTGGCGTTGACGAAGTCGCTCGCGATGACGATCTCGGCGTCGTAGTAGTCCCCCTGCCGGGAGAGCACGCGGACGGCGACGCTTTGCCCCCCGTCGTCCAAGCGGATCAATTCCAGCGGCTCGGCGCTCTCGGCCAAGGCTCCCCCTCAGGCTGACACGGTTGCTCTGCTTCGTTGCCGTACGCACGACAAAGCCCCCTCCGGGATGATCCCGAGGGGGCTTTGGCCTGCTGTGCACTCGGCAGGATTCGAACCTGCAACCTTCTGATCCGTAGTCAGATGCTCTATCCGTTGAGCTACGAGTGCTTGTGCTTCCCGGCGTTTTCTTGCCGGTCGGCGTTGCGGGAACAACATTACATGACCCGCGCCGTGAGGTGAAATCCATTAGCCGCACCCTGCATGAGCTGCGGAAACGCCCCAGCGGAGGGGTCAGGAGGGCCTCCGGGAACGGCAGAAGCCCCGGCCGAGTGGCCGGGGCTTCCGGGGAGCGGAGGCGGAGGGATTTGAACCCTCGATGGACGGTAAAGCCCAAACCGCATTAGCAGTGCGGCGCCATAGACCGGACTAGGCGACGCCTCCAGGTGTCCCGCGCGAGCGGGTGCACGCAGATGATGACACAGCCCACTGGGCTGGGACCAATCGCTGACCAGATTACTAGGCCGCCCATGGGCAGGGCAAAGGCGTTGCGGCGGGCGTCGCCGCGGCGCGCCCACGATCGGGTGCGTTGCCGGGTCGCGGCGGGTGCCGGGCGGTAGGGACGAGGCATGCGAATGGCTCGAATGCCCCTGACCGCCGCGCTCGCGCTCGGCCTGTCGCTGACCGCCGCCGCGCCGGCGCCCGCCTGCCCGCCGGACCGGGCGGGGGACCGCCTGACGGTGATCGTGGACGACGGGAAGGACGGCCTGTCCTCGTACGAGCTGCGCTGCGGCCCGGGCGGCGGACGGGGGACGCACCCCGACGCGCGGGGCGCCTGCGACCGGCTGCGGCGGCTGGGCGGGCCGGTGGGGCCGGCCCCGAAGGGCACGCAGTGCACGATGATCTACGGCGGCCCGCAGCGGGCCCGGGTGCGCGGCACCTGGGACGGCAGGCCGGTGGACGACCGCTACGACCGCACGAACGGCTGCGAGGCCGATCGCTGGCGGCGGATGGCCCCCGTGCTCCCCGCGACGCCCGGCGCGGCCCCCGGCGGCGCCTTCACCGAACCGCCACGTCACGACCCATGGGCGTGACCGATACCACATCGGCGCCACGCAATCGTGAACGATACCCACACGTACGGGACATGGGCATCCGGAGCCTCCCGTCCAACGCCTGCCCGTACACTCGCTCTAGTGACATGCCCCGCGGTCGGCGGCAAGATGGGCCGCCACCGGTAGGACCCCTTGGTGGGTGTGGCGCGGCGGCAAGTGCGGTTTCCAGGGAGGACGCGTCTCGTGAGCAGCAGGCCATCCCGAGGCGCTGCTCGCCTCGCGGCAATACTCGACGCGCTCCCGGACGCGTTGCTGCTGGTCAATGCCAACGGCACCGTCGTCAACGCGAATTCCATCGCCCTGGAGACCTTCGAGTCCCCCGGAACGGCGCTCGTGGGCCGCGGCCTGCTGGACCTGCTGCCCTCCTTCGACGCCCGTCGCATCCCCGGCTCCATGCGCCGCCCGGACGACGACATGGGCCGCACGAAACCCACCCGGATGATCGCCCGGCGCACCGACGGCAGTGAAATTCCGGTGGAGGTTACGAGCGCCAACCTCGACGACGCCCGCACACCCTTCGCCGAGACCTACAGCTACACCGGCGACGAACTGCTGATGCTGGTCGTCCGCGACCTGACCGGCACCCTGGACACCGAGACCGAACTCGCCCGCCAGCAGCGCCAGACCGAGATGATCCTGCGCGCCGCGAGCGAGGGCGTCATCGGCGTCGACACCGAGGGCAAGATCGTCCTGGTCAATCCCTCGGCCGCGCAGATCCTCGGCTTCCGCGCCACCGATCTCGGCGGCCAGGAGATGCACCCCCTGGTCCACCACTCCCGGCCGGACGGCACCCCGCTGCCGTACGAGGAGACCCCGCTCGCCGGCACCCTGCGCTCCGGGCTGAAGCACCGCGCGCGGGGCCAGGTGCTGTGGCGCAAGGACGGGCGCTCGGTGCCGGTGGACCTGATCACGGCGCCGGTGCGGGAGGGCGACCAGCTGGTCGGCGCGGTGATGACCTTCACCGACCGGTCGGCCTTCGACGCGGTCGCGGCCCGCAACGAGCAGTTGCGGTCGCTGCTCGGCGACACGCTGCGCGGCCCGCTGGACGAACTGCGCGGCGAGCTCGCCGGGCTGGCCAACGACCCAGCCGGGCAGCTGTGGCCGGAGGCCAACCAGATCCTGCACCACCTGACGGCGGGCTACGCGCGGATCACCACGCTGATCGACAGCGTGCTCACCTTCCAGCGGCTCGACCGCGGCGAGGAGAAGCTCCAGCGCGAGACCACGTCCATGGACAAGGTCGTCGCGTCGGGTGTCGAGGCGGCCATCGAGCTGATCGGGCCCGGCCGGGCCCAGTACGCGGTGCACGCCCCGCCGATCGAGGCGACGGTGGACCCCGAGCGCATGTCGCAGGCGCTGTCCCACCTGATCGCGGACGTGGCGGGCGTGGACGCGGCCGGCAACGTGCCGGTCGTGGCGAACAGCGGCGACTCGACGATCGTGGTCGCGGCGGCGCAGCGCGGCGACTCCGTGCGCATCGAGGTGCGCGGGCCGCACGCCGGCGCCAACCCGGTGCACCTGCCGATCGCGCGCGGCATCGTCGAGCGCCACGGCGGGGTGCTGCAGACGCACGACGTGCCCGGGCAGGGCAGCGCGTACGTGGTCGAGGTGCCGGTCGGCACGGCGGGCGGCAAGACGGCGGTGAAGGAGCCCCGGCGGGAGTCGGAGACGACCGTCATGCCGGTGCCCTCGGAGCCGGTGCGCGGTACGGCCCCCGCGGCTCCCGCGGCCCCCATGGTCCCGGCCCCCGCCCTGGCACCGCCCCGCCCGGCCGACGACACCGCGCCGCCGGCGCTGCCCCCCGCGGGCGGTTCCGCGCTGGCGCTGCCCGCCGCGCCCACCACGGACTCCCCGACCCCGACCGGCCGCCGCCGGGCGCTGCGACGTCCCGGTGAGGCTCCGGCGCTGGAGGCCCGCCCCGTGGCGATCCCCGCCCCGGCCCCCCCGGCTCCGCACATCCCGGCCGCCGCGCCGGCCCCGCAGATCCCCGTCCCGGCGCCCGCGCCGCAGGCCCCTCCACCGGCGGCACCGCAGCAGGTCCCGGAGCAGCCGACCGGCCGCCGGGCCCGCCGCGCCACGGCACCCGCCCCGGCTCCGGCCCCGCAGGAGCCGCGGGCGGACCTGCTGCCGGCCCTCCCGTCGGCGCCGTCCCCGTCCCCCGCACCGGGCACGAACGGCAGCGGCCCCGGGCACGGAACCGCCGCCCCCGAGTGGCCGGAAGCCGTGGGTTCCGCGCCCCGCTCACGCGGCATCATCGAGAGCACCCCGCGCCCGTCCGCGATCGTCGACCCGCGCCGGCTGCCCGCCCCCGCCCCTGCGCCCGCCCCGGCTGTGCTGCCCACGCCGGAACCGGCGCCGGCCCCCGCGCCCGCGCCCCCCGCGCCGGTGATCCCGGAGCAGACGCAGCGCAGCCCCGAGCCCCCGGCCCCGCAGCCGGAACCGCCGGCGCCCGCCCCCGTGCCGCCGCCGGCGCAGCCCCAGTCGTCGACGACCCAGGGCCGCGCCATCAGCGTGCGCACCCTCGGTCAGGGCGTCCCCTTCGCCCAGCAGATCAGTGAGCAGACCGCGCAGCCGGTCACTCCGACCGGCCGCCGTCGCAAGCTGGCCAACCCCATGGAGTCCGAGGCCCGTCCGTCGGTACCCGCGGCGGCTCCGACTCCTACCCCGGCACCGGCACCGTCCCCGCCGAACGGCCGGAGCGCCCCGGGCGGTGCGGACACCCCCGGCCGCGCGTACGCCATAGGCGCCCCGACGGAGGACACCGAGGGCCCCGAACCGCTCGACGGCCCGAACGGCGCGGTCGATGTCACCGACGAGGCGCCGCACGAGCCGGAGGCCGTGTTCGACGAGCCGCGCCGCCTGCTGGTGTGGCCGGAGCCGGATGTCTCGACCCGCCAGGCGCTGACCGACCGCGGCTACCGCCCGGTCATCGTGCGCTCCCGCGAGGAGGTCGACGCCCAGGTCGCCGAGCCGCCCGCCGCGCTCTTCGTGGACCCACTGACCGGGCCCATCACCCGTACCGCGCTGCAGTCGCTGCGCCAGGCCGCCGCTCAGGCGGAGGTGCCGGTGCTGGTCACCGCGGGGCTGGGCCAGGCGACCCGGGAGGCCGCGTACGGCGCCGACCCCGCCGTGCTGCTGAAGGCGCTCGCGCCGCGCGACAGCGACCAGCACCCGCCGCGCGTGCTGCTGATCGAGGAGCACCTGCCGATCGCCCAGGCCTTCACCGGCACGCTGGAACGGCGCGGCATGCAGGTGGCGCACGCCTCCTCGGAGGCCGAGGCGATGACCATGGCCGGGCAGTTCCACCCGAACCTGGTGGTCATGGACCTCATGCTGGTGCGCCGCCGGCGCCAGGGCATCGTCGACTGGCTGCACGCCAACGGCCGCATGGAGCGCACCCCGCTGGTCGTCTACACCGCCGTGGACATCGACCCGGCGGAGCTGCCGCGGCTGGCGTCCGGCGAGACGGTGCTCTTCCTCGCGGAGCGCTCCACGAGCACGGACGTGCAGTCCCGCATCGTCGACCTGCTGGGCAAGATCGGTTCCTGACGGCCCGCAGGCTTTGGCGGACATGCCGGAGGCCCCGGCGAACCGGGGCCCCTGACAGTTCCTGACTGACGCTCCGTCAGCTCTGCGTGGGGGCCGGGGCCTCCACACCGCTTCTGGCCAGCGGGGGCAGCGTCGTGACGTCGAGCCCGCCGGACTTGTGCAGAGCGCGCAACTTCTTCTTGTCGAACTTGCCGACCGACGTCTTCGGCACGGCCGAGATGATCGCCCACCGCTCGGGCAGCTGCCAGCGCGCGATGTGCCCGCCGAGGAACGCGCGCAGCTCCTCGTAGCCGATCTCGACGCCGTCCTTGAGCACGACGGTGGCCAGCGGGCGCTCGCCCCAGCGGTCGTCGGGCACCGCGACGACGGCCGCCTCCGCGACACCGGGGTGCGCCATGAGCGCGTTCTCCAGCTCGACGGAGGAGATCCACTCCCCGCCGGACTTGATGACGTCCTTGGCGCGGTCGGTGAGGGTCAGGTAGCCGTCGTACGTGATCGTGCCGACGTCACCGGTGCGCAGCCACCCGTCCTCGCTGAACTTGTCCTCGGGGCGCAGCGATTCGGCGCCGGCGCCGCCGTAGTAGGCCGCGGCGATCCACGGGCCGCGCACCTCCAGCTCGCCCGCGGACTCCCCGTCCCAGGGCAGGATCTCCCCGGAGGGGCCGACCAGGCGCGCCTCGACGGAGGCGGGGAAGCGGCCCTGCGTGATGCGGTACGGCCACTCCTCCTCGGCCGTGAGGCCGGCCGGCGGGTGGGCCATGGTGCCCAGCGGCGAGGTCTCGGTCATGCCCCAGGCGTGGCAGAGCCGGACGCCCAGCTTGTCGTACGCCTCCATCAGGGAGGGCGGGCAGGCGGAGCCGCCGATGGTGACCTGCCGCATGCTGCTGATGTCGCGCGGGTTGACGGCGAGTTCGGCCAGCAGCCCCTGCCAGATGGTGGGCACCGCGGCGGCGTGGCTGGGGCGCTCCGCGGCGATCATCTCGGCGAGCGGGCCGGGCTGCAGGAAGCGGTCGGGCATCAGCATGTTGATGCCGGTCATGAAGGTGGCGTGCGGCAGGCCCCAGGCGTTGACGTGGAACTGCGGCACGACGACGAGGGTGGTGTCGCGGTCGCTCAGGCCCATCGACTCGGTCATGTTGACCTGCATGGAGTGCAGGTAGATCGAGCGGTGCGAGAAGAGGACGCCCTTGGGGTCGCCGGTGGTGCCGGAGGTGTAGCACATGGCCGCGGCGGAACGCTCGTCCAGCTCGGGCCAGTCGTAGGTGTCGGGGCGGCCCTCGATGAGGGACTCGTACGCGTGCAGGGCGGGACGGCAGCCCTCCAGGGGCGCGGTGTCGCCGGGGCCGACCACCACGACGTGCTCGACCGACTCCATCGCCGGGAGCAGCGGGGCGAGCAGCGGGATCAGGGTGCCGTTGACGAGGATGACCCGGTCGGCGGCGTGGTTGGCGATGAAGACCAGTTGGTCCGCGGGCAGGCGCAGATTGAGCGTGTGCAGGATCGCGCCCATCGAGGGGATGGCGAGATAGGCCTCGACATGCTCCGCGTTGTTCCACATCAAGGTGGCGACCCGCTCGTCGCGGCCCACCCCGAGCTCGTCACGCAGTGCCCCGGCGAGGCGGGCGGCGCGGGCCCCTATCTCGGCGAACGAGCGGCGGTGCGGCTCCCCTTCGCCGGTCCAGGTGGTGACCTGCGACCTGCCGTGCACGGTCGTGCCGTGGGTCAGAATCCGTGAGACCAGCAAGGGCACGTCCTGCATTGTGCTCAGCACCGGGCGCCTCCTCATCGAAGCGGCTACGCGAAGGTAGGTGGGTGCTGCGATTCTGCTGCCATACCGAGCGGTATGTCACTACCCCGGGAACAATTCGGGGTCCTCGCGCAATTTGCCCAGGGCGCGGGAGACGGCGCTCTTGACGGTGCCGACCGAGACGCCGAGCGCCTCGGCGGTCTGGACCTCGCTCATGTCCTCGTAGTAGCGCAGGACGACCATGGCCCGCTGGCGCGCGGGAAGCCGGGATATCGCGCGCAGCATGGCGTCGCGCTGGGCCTGCTGCTCGGCCTGGTCGTGACCGGTGAGGGCCGCCGGGCCGTACGGCTCGGGCAGGTCGTCGGTGGCGTACTCCTCGACGCGGCGCTTGCGCCACTGCGAGGTGCGGGTGTTGACCAGGGTCCGGCGGACGTAGCCGTCGACGGCTCGGTGGTCGTCGATCCGGTCCCACGCCAGGTAGGTCTTGGTCAGGGCGGTCTGCAGCAGGTCCTCGGCGTCGCACGGATCGGCGGTCAGCGAGCGCGCGGTCCGCAGCAGCGCCGGGCCCTTGGCCCGCACGTAGCTGGTGAACTGTGCCTGCGAGGCGCTGGTGCACACGGGCGTGGTCATGGCTCCACGCTATGAGCGCGGCCGGTCCCCGCGGATCCGCCGCAGGTGCCGGAGCGGGGTCACCCTGAAGTCGTACGAGGGGGGTCCGCCCCACCTCCGGAGGACGGAGAGCGGCGCCGCCGCCCCTACGGGGTCACCCCGCAGGGGCGGCGGCGCGGCGCGTCATCCGCGGCGTGTCAGTTGACGACGGCCACGGGACCGTCCAGGCGGTTGCGGTCGATCGCCAGCCGCTTGCCGCCATGCCTCTCGCGGACGGCGCCCGAGTACTGGTGGATCCGGCCGCCGTTCCAGGCGTCCCGGCTGAGCACCGGTTCGCTGCGCACCGCGGGCCTGCCCTTCCAGCGGGCGAACCAGACGGCCTCCGGGAGGTCGTCGGCACCCTGCCGGCGGGCCCGCTCGATGTGCCGGATACCGGACTCCGAGCTGCTGTACAGGCCGGGCAGGTAGCCGTTCTCGCTGACCTGACGGTCCCAGGCCTGGATGAAGCCCAGGGTCTGGTCGGCGCAGCGGGCCTTCCCGACGCGGTACGCCTCCATGTCGAGGTAGAGCGCGCTGCCGGGTTCGAAGCCGAGGTCGGCGGCGCTGCGCACGGCGTCCCAGCCCTCGCTCTCGCCCTGGCCCTCGGGGTCGTCCGGGTCGATCCGGTAGTTGCGCAGGTGCTTGCCGCGCACACAGGGCGACTGCGAGCCGACGTAGATCGGCATGATGCGCCAGCCCATCCGGTGCACGGACTGGACCCAGTTGCGGTTGAGGTTGCGCTGGCTGCAAGCACGGGCGCGGCCGCCGAAGTACACGCCGATGGCGCGGTACTTGGACTTCAGCCAGGCGCGCATCGTGGCCAGCGAGGGGGCGCGGCAGGTGTCGAAGCCGTAGCCCTTGAAGTTCCGCCGCTCGGGCGTGGCTCCGTCGGGCTCCTCGCTGCCGTAGGCGTCGTACGGCATGAGCAGTCCGGACAGGTCCGGGCCGAGGTCGTACCCGCTCAGTGCGTCGCCGGGATCCGTGTCGCCGCCCGGTGCCATGGCCGACGCCGGAACGGGCGCGAGCACGGCGGAGCGGGTAGCGGCGAGCCGGGGGACGGCGGCCTCCGCGGAGACCGGTCCGGTCAGCAGACAGGCGAGCACCAGCCCTACGATCGCCGCATATCGGATGATCGGCTTGTGTTCGTGCATGCGATGAGTGAAAGGGCGCGGCAGTCCGCCGGACCGTTCGCCACGCCCGGGTGTCCACCGGACGCAGCAATGCGGGCCTCGTGATCACCGGGGCCGCCGCAGGGCGCCCGGCCGGTCCGCAGCCCCGAGCGGCAGACCCGGGGCCGACACCTGCGCACCCGCTCCGACCAGCGCGTTCCACGCGCCGGGCGGCTGCCGGACGCTACTGCCCCGCGATCGGCGCACTCCTTCAGCCATGCCGTTCACACCGCGCGGGCACGCCTCTCCGAACTGGCCGCCGCGGGGGTTCACGGGTAGCGGGGCGGCGCACTTTCCACACGGCTGAAGACGGTGCCCCCGTCCCGGCGGCCGGTACGGTGTCCCACGCGCCGGAGCCGCGGGCGTCGCGGGCGTTCGCGGGCGTTCGCGGGCGTTCGCGGGCGGGAAGCCGGGGCCGGCGCGCTGTCCACAGCCTGTGGACACCAGAACGCGACTGCGCGACGGCAGTGAGGTTGCCGTCGCGCAGTCGCCCCTTGTCAGCGAGCCCCAGGGGCCCCGGTCACCACAGCGGACCGAAGAAGATGTTCACGTTCGACTGGTGGATCTCGGTGAACGCCGAGCCGACCACGCTCGCGTTGTTGTTCTGGTTGGACGCGCCCGCCCCGGTGGCGGCCTGCTGCGTCGTGGTCACGCTCCCGAAGTTGTCGCGCCCCACGCTGCCACCGCTGTTGCTCACCACGGTCGCGTTGGAACCGCCGCCCGACAGGGCTCCGTTGTCGGCCACTGCCGTCCCGGCGAACAGTGCCGCGGCCAGCGGCAGCGAGGCCATCGCGGCCAGGACTCGGGCGGTACGGGTGCTTGCCATGTCTTGCCCTCCAGAGGACTGGATACGGGGTGTGCGGGGCGGTTGGCCGACCGCTCCGCCGACTGTGCGACGTCGCCGCAACCAGAGTTGCCCAGCACTCGGGCCGCCAACCAGGCCCTCCGTCCCATTTCGCTCGCAAGCGTGACGATCTATCGACAAACCCCTAAGGTCACCTCAATTCACCGCATCGGCCCCATGGCGCGGCACACAACCCGGGCCGCACAAGCGGCAAAACGTTCACTCACGACTTTCGGCCAACCTTCGCCGGAGCCCGGAGCCCGGGGCACGCCGATCCGCCGGGTGCTGCCGTTGGGGCGGATAGCGCGCCGGGGGGCGTGGCGCGGCGGGGAGGCGGGCGCGCCGCTCCTTAGGCTCCGTCTGACGATCCGCGAGTGGGCCCGCTCCGCCGCACGGCTTCCCCTGGGAGAGAAGTGACTCGGTCCCGATCCACCGCGGCCCGGCTCGCCGCCGGCCTGGCGCTCCTGATCACCTGGCTCGCCGGATGCGGCCACGGCCCTTCGGTGCCCGGCCCGCAGGACGGCCCCGCCTCCCCGGCCGCGGCGGGCCCGCGCCTGCAGGACCCGCCGGAACTGGTGAGCCACGACGGCGTGCTCAAGACCGGCATCGTGGTCGAGCGGCGCAAGGTCCGGGTCGGCGACCGCCGGCTGTGGGCCACCACCTACAACGGCATGTACATGCCTCCGACGCTGCGTGTGCGGCCCGGCGACACCATCGACCTGACCATGACCAACAAGGTCGACGAGGACACCAACCTGCACGTCCACGGGCTCCACGTCTCACCGCGCAGCCCCTCGGACGACATCTTCATCGCCATCAAGTACGGGTCCTCGTACCACTACACCTACCGGCTGCCGCGCGACATCACCCCCGGCACCTACTGGTACCACTCCCACGCCGACATGATGTCCGCCGCCCAGGTCGCCGGCGGCGAGTCCGGCGTCATCGTCGTCGACGGCCTGCGGCAGTACCTGCCGCCGTCCCTGCGCGGCATCACCGAGCACGTCATCGCGCTCAAGGACTTCCAGGTCGAGGGCGATGCCGTCAAGACCCATCCGCTGAGCATCGGTGCCCCCACCAACCGCACCGTCAACGGCCAGCAGAACTCCGTCATCGGCATCCGGCCGGGCGAGACCCAGCTGTGGCGACTGGCCAACATCGGCGCCAACATCTACTACAAGCTGCACCTGCCCGGGCACCGCTTCCACGTGATCGCCCAGGACGGCTACCCCGTCCGGCGGGTCTGGGCGGCGGACTCCCTGGTCATCGCGGCCGGGGCGCGCTACGACGTCCTGGTCCGCGGCGGCTCTCCCGGCACCACACGACTGGAGACCCTGGCGTACGACACCGGCAAGGCCGGGAACCAGTTCCCCCGCGCCGATCTCGCCACCCTCGTCACCGGTGGCACCCCGGTCCGGCCGGCCGCGCTCCCGAGCGCCTTCGCCCCGAACGAGGACCTGTCCCGCGCCACGATCGCCGCCCGCAAGACCGTCGTCTTCACGGAGAACGCGGCGGGCACCGTCTTCTACGTCAACGGGCGCACCTACGACCCCAAGCGGAACGACTTCACCTCCGTGCTCGGCACCGTCGAGGAGTGGACGGTGCGCAACGACAGCGACGAGGAGCACTCGTTCCACGTCCACACCAACCAGTTCCAGCTGATGAGCACCGACGGGAAGCCCCACCCGCCCTCCCACCGCTGGTTCGACACGGTCAACGTGCCCGCCCGCGGCAAGGTGGTCCTGCGCATCCCGTTCCGGGACTTCACCGGGCGGACCGTCCTGCACTGCCACATCCTGAACCATGAGGACATGGGCATGATGGCCGTCCTCGACATCGTCCGTCCCTCCGGCCGGAGCCGGGACGAGACGCGGGGCAAGTAGTGCCCGGCCCCGGCTCCGGCTCGGGCTCCGGCGGGAAGGACGACCACGTGGCACCCGGCGACCCGACCCCGCCGATGGGCGAGGCGGAGGAAGCGATGCTCAACGCCCTCTTCACCCAGTCGCCGGTGGGCCTGCATCTGCTCGACACCGATCTGCGCGTGGTGCGGGTCAACACGGCCACCTCCGCCATGCGGGGTGTGTCGCCCGCGGCCCTGCTCGGCCACCGGTTCTCCGACGCGTACGACATCATCGACGCGGATCGGCACGAGGCGGCGGTCCGCGAGGTGCTGGAGACCGGCGTGCCGCTGCGCGAGTGGCTGGTGCGGGCACGCCGCAAGGGCGGGACGGCACCGCCCGGGTACTACGCGATGTCGGTGTTCCGTCTCGACAACCCGGGCGGGCAGGTGCTGGGGCTCGCCCTGTCGGTGGTCGACGTCACCCGCCGGGAACGGGCGTTCGAGCGGCTGCGGGTCCTGGACACGGTGCGCGAGAGGGTCGGCCGCACGATGGACTCCGTGGTGACCTGCGACGAGCTGGTCAGCACGCTGGTCCCGGAGTACGCCGAGGTGGCCGTCGTGGAACTGGTGGACGCGGTGCTCCGCGGCGACGATCCCCCGCTCTCCCCGCTCCCCGCGGGCGTCCCCCTGCTGCGGGCCGCCTACCGCAACAGCCGCGGGCCGGACCAGGTGCAGGCGCACCCGGTGGGCGCCGTGCTCAGGCTGCCGGGCCCGACCCCGTTCACCCAGGCCCTGGCCGACCTGCGGCCCCGGGTGATCGCCCTGGAGTCCGAGCCCCCATGGCTGGCCACCGACCCCGCCCGCGCCGAGGCCATCATCGCGGGCGGGGTGTGCTCGCTCCTGGTCGTCCCGCTGGCGCTGCACGGCAGCATCCTCGGCCTCGTCAGCCTCTACCGCGGCCGATACCTCGAACCGTACGACGAGGACGACATCGAACTCGCCCTGCAGATGGCCGACCACACCGCCCTGTGCATCGACAACGGACGGCGCTTCACCCGCGAGCACACCATCGCCTCCACCGTCCAGCGCCACCTGCTGCCGCACCGGCCCGCCACGCACACCGCCCTGGAGACGGCGTACGTGCCGACCGCCACGAACGGCGCCGGTTCCTGGTACGACACCATCTCGCTCTCCGCCGCACGCACCGCCCTGGTCATCGGCAACGTCGCCGGGCACGGCATCCACGCCACCGCCACCATGGGCCAACTGCGCACCGTCATCCGCTCGCTGGCCGCCTTCGACCTGCCGCCCGACGAACTCCTCGCCCGTCTCAACGACACCGCGACCCTGCTGGCCGCCGAACGCGCGTCCCTGCCGCCCAGCGACCCCCTGCACCGCGAGGCGCTGACCGCCGCGTGCGTGTACGCCGTCTACGATCCGCTGACCCGGATGTGCACCGTCGCCCGCGCCGGCCACCTCGCCCCGGTCATCGTGCGGCCCGACGGCACCGCGGAGACCCCCGACATCCCGATCGGCCCGCCGCTGGGCGTCACCAGCGGCTCGCCGTTCACCACTTGCGACGTGGCGCTGGAGGAGGGCAGCATCCTGGCCCTGTCCAGCTCACCCGTCGTGGCCGCCCATCTCGCCGGTCACCCCGGGCTGCTCCACCGTCCCCCGGATGCCGCGGACCCGGACGCGGGCGCGGACGCGGGCGCGGGCGCGGACCCGGGAGCGGACGCCGGCCCGCCCCTGGCGGACCTCTGCGACGACGTCCTCTACTCCCTCCCCACGGCCCTGGCCGGCCGCGCCGGCGCCCTCCTCCTCGCCCGCACCCGGCCCTTCCCCGCCGACCGGGTGGCCTCCTGGGAACTCGAACCCGAGCCCGCCGCGGTCTGCGCCGCGCGCCATCACGCCGGCGAACAGCTCGCGGCCTGGGGGATCGAGGGCGACACCGTCTTCAACACCGAGCTGATCGTCAGCGAACTCGTCACCAACGCCATCCGCCACGGCGCTCCGCCGCTCGCCCTGCGCCTCATCAACGACCGCACCCTCACCTGCGAGGTCCGCGACGCCGGCCCCGCCGCCCCGCGCCTCCGCCACGCCCGCACCGTCGACGAGGGCGGCCGCGGCCTGTTCATCACCTCCCAGCTCGCCCAGGCCTGGGGCACCCGCTACGACGCGGAGGGCAAGACGATCTGGACCGAGCAACCCCTGCCGCCGCGGCCGTCCTGACAGGCGACGGCCCCCGGCCGCGGTCGCGATCGGGGGCCGTCGCCCTGTCGTCCGGCTGCCCTTACTGCGAGATCACCTGGCCGAAGCCGGAGTTGCCCTTGAGGGACACGGTGCGGGCGCTGATGGTCTTGACGTTGACGGCCGTGGGCCCGGCGGCCGTGCCGCGCAGCACGGTGATCGTGCCGTAGGCGTTCTCCTCGCTGCCGATGACGAGCTCGGCCCGGCCGTTGCGGTTGTCGTCGACGATGCGGACCGAGGAGCCGAACAGGTCGTACCTCTCGACGTTGTCCGGAATCCCGGCCGTGGCCTGGGTGAAGCGCAGGGCACCGCTCGCCTTGAGCCCGGAGGCCGAACCGAAGAAGACCGTGACGGAGCCCGCGTCCTGCGTGCTGCCGACGTCCTCGCCGGGCGCGCCGACCGCGACATCGGCGTAGCCGTCGCCGTTGGTGTCGCCGACGCTCAACGCCAGGCCGAAGTGGTCCTCGGCCTCACCGCCGTCGGGAACGCCGGGGGTGTCCTGGCTGATGACCGTCGGGCGCTGCGCCGGGTTCGGGCCGGTGGCGGAGCCGTACCAGACGGCGATCTCGCCGCCCTTGTGGCCGTCGGGGGCCCCGGACCGGGGGTCGTCGTAGTTGCCGGTGACGACGTCGCCGTAGCCGTCGCCGTTGATGTCGCCGATGGCGACCTTCTCGCCGTCGGCGGAGGTCAGTTCGGTCTTGACGTACTTGGTGCCGTTCCAGCCGTGATAGCTGATGTCGCCGCCCGGGTCGTCGGTGACGAGGTACGGGTAGATGCGCTCGGCGTCGCCGTCTCCGTTGAGGTCGCCCGCGACGACGTCGCCCCTCGTGCCGAGGCCGAGCTTGGTGACGCCGCCCAGGGTGACAGAGGTCCCCGAACGCTTGAAGGGGCCCTTGAGGAGGCGGCTCTGGGTCCGGCCGGTGAGGGTGACATCGGCGTGGCCGTCCCCGTCGAAGTCGGCGGCGGCGACACCGCTCGCGTAGGTCTCCCACTCGCCGAAGGACGGCTGCGGCAGGATCGAACCGCCGGAGAGGCCGGACTTGCCGCCCCACAGGACCGTGGCCTGGCCGACGCCCTCCTTGCCACCGACCACCTGGCGGGGGGCGCCGACGACCAGGTCCGCGTAGCCGTCCTCATTGAGGTCGGCGGAGGTGAGGCTCGCGCCGAAGAAGTCGGTCGCCTCGGCCGTACCGGGCACATTGGCCGAGTTCTGGGTGATGACACTCCGCTTGCTGGAGGCGGAGATGCCCTTGGACGTGCCGTAGAAGACGACGACGGCGCCCGCGAGATCGGCGCTGCCGACGTCCGCGGACGGGGAGCCGACGGCGAGGTCGCGGTAGCCGTCTCCGTTGAAGTCGTCGTAGTGCTTCGCGGGAGCGGCGTCCGCCGGGACGGCGAGGGTGAGCGGGGTGAGGCCGGCCGTGAGCAGGCAGGCCGCGACCGTTGCGGTACGAAGACGCATGGGCGGCGGAGGCTCCTACGTGAGAGGGGTGTGCGGGGCGTCCAGCGCTGTCCGGGTGCCATGGGGCACCGCTTGTGCCGGGATCCGGCTCGGCATGGAGCGGCGGTGGCCTATCCCAGACCGCCGAAGGGCCGCCAGGGTTGTACGGGACGGGTGGGGAGATTTCCCGGATGCCGGCGCGCTGGGCCGGCGGGCCATCGGCTGGGGCCGACCAGCGGCTGACCTGGGACGTTCCGTTACTCTCCGGGGAGATCGCACAGCTCGGACGGGGCACCATGGACAAGAAGCGCAAACTCGCTCTGGCAGCGGCGGCAGTGGTCGTCGCCGCCGTGCCGAGCGCGCTGGTCGTACAGGACAGACTCGAAGCGGCGGAGCGGAAGTCGCTTGAGCAAGCCGCCGTGAAGATCTTCCAGCACGACGCGGACCTCCCCACGGCGCGGTGGCGCAGCGACGAACCCCCCATGGGCAAGGTGTGGGAAAAGGCCGTCGCCGCGGCTGACATCACCGAGGTCGAGATGCAGGGTGACCGGGCCAAGGTGTGGGTCAACGCGTACACCACGCCGTACGTCACCGACATGCTCGGCAAGCACCCGGAGCCTGACGTGCCCTACGTGGGCAGCCACGTCTTCGTGTTCGAGCCGGCGGGGGACGGCTGGCGACTCGCCGAGGACCTGACCCAGTCCGAGTTGGGCGGCTGACGTCTCGCATCGCGTCGCGTCACAGGTCGGCCACCAATTCCACACGTTTCCCACACGTATCCCGCGGACGGCGCTACGGTCATCCCCACACAGTCCTAGGGGGGACCGCATGACCTGGGGAAACCAGCCCAACCCGCAGCCCGGTTGGGGAAATCCGTACCCGCCACAACCCCCGCGGCCGACGCCGGGGGGCGGGCCGAAGTGGGCCCGCAAGCGCTTCGTGTTGCCCGCGATCGTCGTCGCCCTGCTCATCGGTGTCGGCATGGGGGGCGCGTCGAACGGGGACGGCACCGCCACGGCCGCGACCACGAAGGCCGCTCCCGCGCCGACGGTGACCGTCACGACGACGGCACGGCCCACCGCGACGGCAACCGTGACGGCGGACCCCGAGCCCGCCGTCACCGTGACGAAGACCAAGACGAAGACCGTCCGCGTCACCGTCACCGTCACGGCCAAGGCCGCCTCGAACGGCGGCAACAGCGGCGGAGGCGGCTCCGGCGGCGGCTCCACGTACTACGCCAACTGCACCGCCGCCCGGGCCGCCGGCGCCGCACCTCTCTACGAAGGCGAGCCCGGCTACGCCTCCCACCTCGACCGTGACGGCGACGGCGTCGCCTGCGAGTAGCCGCCGCGGCGAGACGAACGCGACAAGGTGAACGTCCAAGGGGGTGCCCTCGTGTCGAGGGCACCCCCTTCTGGCGGACGGGACGTCGCGATGTCCGGCAATCACCGGGATTGTTCGCGTGTCGCGGGTTCACTACTCCCGGGTCGTTGCCGACCATGGGCGGATGGCACCCAAGCGCAGGGAACCGCATCATCCGTTCCGCTCCTGCCCAACCGACGCGCTGCTGGCGGGGCTCCGCAAGGCGGTGTCGGTCGCGCTGCTGGCCGCGTCGCTGACAACCCTCTCTGCCGTCTGCGGCTGGCAGCAGTCCGCCATGGCCTCAGCAAGCCTGGCCCCCATTCCGAGGATCCCGTCACCGTCCGTCGACGTCCCGGCGAACGGGGTGATTTCCACCCGGCGCGTGTACTTCACAGAGACCACGCACGGGGTGCCCTCGGTGCACACCGTCCTCGACAACGAGCGCGACCTGTACCGGCTCCCCGGGTACTTCATGGCGTCGGAGCCCCGGATCGGTGAGGAGATCACGTCGCGCGCCGCGCGGACGGACTTCTCGCGCTTCGTCCTGGTCGCCTGGAGCCGCACGACGGGCTGCGACAGCACAAAGGACGCGACGCTGTTCCGCAGCGGCAGCCGTCTCGTGCTCGGCCTCGACCAGACCCCCATGGGCCGGTGCCTGGCGGCCAACCAGGTGGTCGCCGTCTTCGAGGTGCCGCGCGACCGGATGCCGAAGGAGCCGCGCTTCGCCCAGGAGCAGAACCCCCGGGCCGATCCGCCGGGCCCCGGGCGGACCTTGGCGTTGAGCCCCCTCGACGGCGACTCGCGCAGTTCCGGGGGGCGCCGCAGCGCCGAGGTCACGACCACCCGTCAGCTTGACGCCTTCCTCGCCGGCCTGCCCCGCAAGGGCGCGGACGCCGTGCGCAGGCAGCTGGCCGGCCATCCGCAGCGCGGCGGCGAACGGCGCTTCGCCTTCATCCTGTCGAGCTGCCGGGCCACCGGCGCCAATCTCAATATCGGCCGCCGGGAGCTGTCCGCGGCGCCCACCGGCGACGAGGCCGTGGACTGCTACCGGGCCCATCCGTACGTTGCCGTGCTCTCGATCGCGTCCCATCTCGTACCGGCGCACGCTCAGCTCGTCGGCTGACAGACACTTTCCGGCCGACACCGCCGGCCCACGGGTCATGCCTGCGCTTCGACGCGGTAACCCGCGGGCGGCAGCGGGCACTCACGGCAACCCGTACAGCAACGAGCCCCCGACCAGAACCGCTGGTCGGGGGCCGTTCACGGGCGGAGAGTGTGGGATTTGAACCCACGGTGACATCGCTGCCACGACGGTTTTCAAGACCGTTCCCTTAGGCCGCTCGGGCAACTCTCCCCGCGCCGCGTGCCCCGTGGACGGGGTGGCGGCGCGGGGACAGCCTAACGGGTCGGGTCAGCTGGCGCTGTCGCCCTTGCGCTCGCCGAGGGTGAGGGTGGCGGTGCGGGTCTGGCCGTCGCGGGTGTAGGTGACGTCGACCTTCTCGCCGGGCTGGTGCTGCCAGATCTCGCCGATGAGGGTCGGGGAGGAGTCGACGACGGTGTCGTCGAACTTGGTGATGATGTCGCCGGAGCGCAGCCCGGCCTTCTCGGCGGGGCCGCCGGCGGTGACCGCGGACGAGCCGGTGGCGATCTTGGCGCCCTCGCCGTTGTAGCTGGAGTCGACGCTGACGCCGATGACGGGGTAGATCGGCTGGCCGGTCTTGATCAGGTCCTCGGCGACGCGACGGGCCTGGTCGATCGGGATCGCGAAGCCGAGGCCGACGCTGCCGGACTGGGAGGTGCCGTCGTTGCTGCCGGTGGACTGGATCGCGGAGTTGATGCCGATGACGGCACCCTCGGAGTTGAGGAGGGGGCCGCCGGAGTTGCCGGGGTTGATGGAGGCGTCGGTCTGTATGGCGCTCATGTAGGAGGCGTTGGAGCCTTCGCCGTCGCTGGAGGCGATGGGGCGGTGCAGCGCGCTGACGATGCCGGTGGTGACGGTGCCGGAGAGGCCGAAGGGGGCGCCGATGGCGATGGTGGAGTCGCCGACGGCGACCTTCTCGGAGTCGCCGACGGCGAGCGGGGTGAGCTGGTCGGGGCTGACGCCCTTGAGCTTGATGACGGCGACGTCGTAGCCCTGGGCCCGGCCGACGACCTCGGCCTCGTACTTCTTGCCGTTGGAGAACGTGGCGGTGAGCTTGCCGCCGTCCGCCGCCGGGGCGACCACGTGGTTGTTGGTGAGGATGTGGCCTTCCTTGTCGTAGACGAAGCCGGTGCCGGTGCCGCTCTCCTGGCTGCCGGAGGCCTCGATGGTGACGACGCTGGGAAGGGACTGCTTGGCGATGCCGGCGACGGAGTCGGCGGCGCGGCTGAGGTCCTTGGGGTTGCCCGCGGCGGAGATCGTGGTGGACCCGCTGCTGTCGTTGCGGTCGGCGGCCCAGAAGCCGATGCCGCCGCCGATGCCGCCGGCGACCAGCGCGGCGACCAGGACCGCGGCGACCAGGGCGCCGTTGCCGCGCTTGCGCGGCGCGGCGGGGGCCGGCGGCACGGGCGCGCCCCAGACCGGGCCGGCGGGACCGCCGGGACCCGCGGGGCCCCCGAAGGGCTGGGTCGGCGGAACCGCGGGCGGCCCGGCCGGGTGCGCGGCGAAGGGACCCGCGTGCGGGGCCGCGTGGTGAGGGGGCGCGTGATGCGTGGCGGCGTGGTGCGGCGGGGGCGCGTGGTGCGGCGCGGCGTGCGGCAGGGCGGCGTGCGGGGGCACGGCGTGCGGCGGCGCCGGAGGCTGCACGGGCGGCTGCGCGGGGGGAACGGCGGCGTCGGCCGGCGGTGCGTCGGCCGGGTGCGCCGAAGCGGCCGCGGGAGGACCGTCGGCCGGCGCGGGCGCCGCCGGCGCCGGGGGATCGGCAGGGGCCGCGGGCGCGGCCTGCGGCGGCACGGGAGGTGCAGCGGGAGCGGCGGGCTCAGTGGCATCGGACGGCTGCGCCGGCTGCGTTGCCGGGACCGGACCGACCTCGTTCTCGGTGCTCACGGCTGTATCTCCTCCGGGAGTTGCGTTGTATGCCGTGCGTACGGTTGCGGTCACGGAGACGTACGACGGCCGACAGGATGGGGACAGCTTTTCCCACCGGTTGTCAGACCACCGTAAACAGTCGCGAGCGGCGTCCGTGGTACGACCGGGCGGATGGCACGATAGCCCGGTGACCCAAGACCGCGCGATCCAGGTCGTCGCCCACCGCGGTGCCTCCGAGGATGTCCCGGAGCACACCCTCGCCGCGTACCGGAAGGCGATCGAGGACGGCGCGGACGCCCTGGAGTGCGACGTACGTCTCACTGCCGACGGCGTGCTGGTCTGCGTCCACGACCGCCGGGTGAACCGCACCTCCAACGGCCGGGGCGCCGTCTCGGCCATGGAGCTCGCCGATCTGCGGACGCTGGACTTCGGCTCGTGGAAGGGGCAGCACACCGACGCCGAGGTGCCGGACCGCTTCGACGCCGACCCGGACGAGGCGAGCCGGGTGCTGACCCTCGAGCGCCTGCTGGAGCTGATCGCCGACACCGGCCGCCGGATCGAGCTCGCGGTGGAGACCAAGCACCCCACCCGCTGGGCGGGCCAGGTCGAGGACCGCCTGCTGGAACTGCTGGACCGTTTCGGCATGCTACACCCGCCGGCGGGCGAGCCGCCGCGGGTGCGGGTGATGAGCTTCTCCTCCCGCTCGCTGCGCCGGGTCCGGCTGGCCGCGCCCGAGCTGCCGACCGTCTTCCTCATGCAGTACGTGCTGCCCCGGCACCGCGACGGGCGGCTGCCCGCCGGGGTGCGGATCGCCGGGCCGAGCATCCGCATCCTGCGGGCGAACCCCGGGTACGTGGAGCGGCTGCACCGGGCCGGGCACAGCGTGCACGTGTGGACGGTCAACGAACCGGAGGACGTCGAACTGTGCGCGCGCCTCGGCGTCGAGGCCGTCATCACCAACCGCCCCAAGCAGGTTCTGGCCCAACTCGGCCGCTAGGCAAGGACGGTGGAGGACACCGCTCCACTCCCGCCGCCACGGCCGGCCGGAACTCGGCGCGCACCGGCGCGTTGAGTGCCCGTTCGATCGCTGTGTGTGCACCAAGAGATCGCTGTTGGCCGGTTTCCGGCATGAAACGAGAGGGCATCCATCCGGTGGCGTGGGGTGAAGGAGGTCTCGGGGGTGGCGTTGGTGGTGGCCCAGGAGGTGCCGACGTCCTCGACCATGGCCCTGCCGCATGGTCCGACGGGTGTCGCTGAGGCGCGGCGCAGGCTGCGCAAGGAATTGTGTACGAACGAGGTTCCGGAGCCCGTTGTCGACGACGCGGTGCTGATCCTCTCCGAGTTGCTGAGCAATTCCTGCCGGCACGCGCGCCCGCTGGGCGAGGACGAGCCGTCGGCGGCCGGCGGCAGCGGCATCCGCGCCGCATGGCGCATCGACGAGGACGGCCTGCTGACGGTCGAGGTGACCGACGGCGGCGGTCCGACCCGCCCGCTTCCGGCCAGTCCCTCGCTCACCGCACGCGGCGGCCGGGGGCTCGGCATCGTCCGCAGCCTGTCGCTGCGCTGGGGTGTACGGGACGCCCCGGGCGAGGTCACGGTCTGGGCGATGCTGGCGGTGCGCAGCCGCCACGCGCGGCGTGACGACCTGGCGCCGCAGATCGACATCCCGATCGACTTCGCTGACCCCTTCGAAGACCTTCCCTGACACGGGCCCGACCGCGTCCGGGCCCTCGGCAACGCGGCCCGGGCCCCGCCCCGGTCGCGACCTCCGCTGACGGAAGGGCACGTGGCGCTAGGCTCACGCCCGGAACACCGCCGTTACCGGGAGAGATCGAGCCATGGCGAACAAGCGCCCGACGAAGACGAAGGCCCCCGCCCGACCCGCGCAGCTCGCCGATGGGGAGATCCCCGTCGTCGGCGCCCGGGAGCCCTGCCCGTGCGGTTCCGGGCGGCGCTACAAGGCGTGCCACGGACGCGAGGCGTCTCACGCGGTGGCCGAGTTGGTGCGACGGCCGTTCGAGGGTCTGCCCGGCGAGTGCGACTGGGTGGCGCTGCGCGAACTGGTGCCCGCGGGGACGGCGGAGCTGAAGCTGAAGGACGGGCTGCCCGAGGGCGTGCCCATGGTCACGCTGGCGACCGTACTGCCCATGGCCTGGCCGGGGTTGCGCCGGGACACCGGCGCGGTGCTGCTGGGCCTGCAGAACGAGACGGCCTCCGGGGACATCAGCCGTGACCTCGCGGAGACGCTGCTGCGCGCGCTGACGGCGGAGCCGGGCCACCCCGTGGACGGGAACCGGCCGGCGCCGGTCGGACCGCGACTGCAGGACGTGCTCGACCTGGACGCGCCGTTCGAGCCGGTGGTGCACACCGGGTTCGAGTTCTGGCTGGAGAACGCGGACGCCGCCACCGGCGAGGTCGCCGCCTCCCTGGAGCGGGCGAACGCGGCCGTGATCCCCACCGTGCGGCTGACCGGCGTGGACGCCGCGTACTGGTGCCAGACCCCGGAGAAGAACCACCTGCGCTGGGTCATGCCGCACCCGGAGGAGCGGCTGCTGGACGCGATGTCGCGGCTGCACGCCGCCGGCGTCTCGTCGCTGGGCGAGGGCACCCGGCTGGTCGGGTCGTTCCGCGCACACGGTCTGGTCGTGCCGGTGTGGGACCTGCCGGTGGGCGTGTCCGCGGAGGAAGTGGAGAAGCCCGCGGCGGCGTTCGGCGAACGGCTGGCCGAGGCGCTGGAGCAGGAGACCCCGCTGACGGCGGACGAGCGCCGGGCGCGCAGCGGCTTCACGAACCGGCAGATCACGCTGAGTTGACACTCAGTGACAGCAGTGTGACGGTGTGAAGATCGTCGTGGTGATCCTGGTCACAGCCACCCCGGTCAGGGGTCGAACAAGGGCCGGAATCCGCGCACCCGGATTTGCGTTCGGGCGAAGTCTTGTTACCGTTTGAACAGTCCGGTCGCTGGTGCATCCCCCGTCGCCAGCGACCGGACGTTTCATTGTGCGGACCCGCTGCGCAGCAGCGGGCGTTCCGCGTTCTCCTCGGCGATCTCCGCCACCGCCATGTAGGGCTCGGCGCCCTCCGGCACCGGCACCGTCCGCTCGCGCGGTGTCTCGCAACTCCCGCTCCCCAGCGCCGCGTCGATGGCACAGCGTGCCTGCACGGCCCGGCCGTCGGGCAGCAGCAGGGTCAGCACACCGTCCAGCCGCCGGCCGGTGGTGTTGCTCCAGTACGTGCGCGCCCATGTGTCGCCCTCCGCGGCGACGGTGCAGGTCTGCGCCCGCAACCCCTGCGGCGAGACGGACTTCGGACCGCAGGACGCGCTCTGGCGTTCGGATTCGGCCGTCTTGGACAGGCTGCCCAGCAGTTCGGAGCCGCTCGACAGCAATCCGTCCGCCGTGTCGGCGGACACCGGTTCGACGGGGACGAGCGGCCCCGCGCCGGAGGCCGCCGGGACGACGAACGCGGCCGCCACGACGACACAGACGAGGGCGGCCATCCGAAGGTTCGACGCGCGCATCATGCGCCGAACATAGCGGGATCAAAGGGCGGAAAAGCCGGGGCCACGGGCAGTTGACCGCCCCGCGGCCCCGCTCTTACCCGAAAGAGTGACGGCGAACGGCACTCGGCACGCGAGGCTCAGTACGAGAGCCGGCTGCCGTCCGGCGCCGTACGCCCCGCCTGCACCAGCGTGTCGACGATCACCCGCACACTCGGCAGCCACGGCGTCCGCTCCCCCGGGTCCACGACCGGCCGTTGCTCCCAGCGCGCACCGCCGGCCCCGACGGGCGAGGGGGGCAGCACGGTGTAGCCGCCCTGACCGTGGAAGCGCAGCGAGGTCGGCACCCATTCGTGCCGGTCGAGCAACTCCCCCAGTTCCTCCAGGGAGTACGGCTCCACCAGGACCACGACACGGGTCGGGGTGGCCACCACCGGCCCGGTGCGCACTCCGCGCTTGGCGAGCACGCCCAGCGCCCGCGCCCCCGCGACGGCCGGCAGGCTGACCGCGGAGACGCACCCGCCGGTGGCGAGGACGACGGGCTGGTCCGGGTGGTGCGTCCACCACCAGCGCACCATCCGCGGGTCACGGGTGGCCGCCAGGAGGCCGGGGTCGCGCGGATGGGCGCCGGGGACCGGGCAGTCGGGGCGCAGGCAGGCGCAGCCGCCGTACGCGTCCGTCCCGGCTCCGGGCACCACGGGCCACTGCCACTGCTCGGCGCAGGTGAGCGCCGCGCGCAGCAGCTCGGGACTGCTCTTGCGTCGCTTTCCGAGGATCTCACGCATCCGCGCTCGTTCCTTTCCGTTGGCGCTCAGGGATCTGCCCATGACACAACGTAATCTGGAACACACCGCTTACGAGGCAGCGCATCACGTCTCGAGCCGAGCGTGGAACGTGGCGGGGGGTGGCGCACACATGGCGCTTGTTCGTCCAGGGTGTGCTGCGTACTGCGTTTCCGTGGTCTGCGTGCTCCGTGTGCGGTCCCGCTGGCTGTGCAACACCCCGCCGTGGGGGGAGGGTCGGCCGTCGCCGTCTAAGACGCTCGGGCCGGGCGCCGGGTTCCTGAGGCCGCCAACTCCCATCCCGTACGTACCCACTGCTGTGGATATGACGCACTGTCGAACCCCCCCAGTCGACAACTAATTGTGGCACGCGGTGCCCTTTTTCAGCCATACTCCCGCAACCCTTACGGCGCATCGACACCACCGCACCTACCTGGGCAATCCTGGACACACCCCTAAGGAGGCGGTAGAAGGTAATCCATTGATAGCGGCGCAGAACGACTTGGGGGTTTGCGATGCTATTGACACAAATGCGCTGCTCTACGGAGCCGCCGCCGTATCGCGTCAAAGGTCGCGAAAGCCGGCGACCATGAGCACGGCGGGACTTCCGAAAGTGGCCGGAATCAACCCACCCATTCCGACATCGGCGCACACTGCCGCTCCCGCGGTCGAACAACAATCCCACCCGGACGACCGGTCCAAACAGGGTGAGCAGGGCGGACCGGACGGGCCGGCCGGTCAACCCGGCGCGGTGCAGGACGGCTTGGCGTCGTCGGTCGCCGACCTGACGACACTGCACGAGCTGTCCGAACGCCTCGCCCGCACCGCCTGCGTCGAGGACGCGCTGCGCGAAATGCTGCGCGCGGGCGGCACCTTGACCGGCGCACGGCGCGGGCTGGCCTCGGCCGGCCCGGCCGACCAGGGCGGCCCGGCCACCGTCACCGGGCTCGGGCTCTGCCCGGCGGAGCTCGGCGCGCTGGAGACCGTCCCGCTGCCCGCCTCCCCCGGGACCGTGCCGGCCGAGGAGATCCACCCCGACCTGTGCCACGAGCCGGGCCTGGATCCGCGCCACCGCGAGGTCGCCGTGCGACTGGGCCTGGGCGCCAGCTACACGGTGCTGCTGGCCACGGAGAGCGCCGGGCGGCTCGGGTCTGCCGTCTGGTTCTACGACGAGCCCGCAGAACCGGGCGAGCGGCTGCGCCATCTCATCGGCCTGTACTGCCGCCACGCCACCGAGCACCTGGCCCGGCTGGTCGAGCTGGACCACCTCCGCGCCACCGCGGCCGGCCTGCGCGCGCAGCTGCTGCCCACCCGCCTGCCCCGGATCCCCGGGGTCCGGCTGGCCGTGACACACGTCGCGGCTCCCGGCGGAGGAGGGGACTGGTACGACGCGATGGCGCTGCCCGAGGGCGCCCTCGGGCTGTCCGTGGGCGGGGTCACCGGCTCCGGCACGGGCACGGTCGGCGCGATGGGACGGCTGCGGGCGGCCCTGCGGGCGTACGCGGTGCTGGAGGGCGAGGACCCGGTGGCGGTGCTGTCCGACCTGGAGCTGCTGCTGCGGCTGACCGAGCCCGCGCGCTCGGCGACCGCGCTGTACGCGCACGTCGATCCCGCCGCCCGCCGGATCGCGCTGTCCGGGGCCGGGCACTGCCCGCCGCTGGTCGTCGGCGAGCGCCGGGTGGAGTTCGTGGAGACCTCGCTGTCGGCACCGCTGGGCATGCTCAGCTGCTGGGAGGCCCCCAGCGCCGAGTTCCGGGCGCTGCCCGGCGAGACGCTGCTGCTCTACACCGACGGGCTGCTGCACCGCACCGGCGATGCCACCGACCGCGCCGTCACGCGTCTGCACGCCGCCGCGGCGGGTGCCCCGCGCGCCGCCCGGGAGGACCCGGCCCTGCTGACCGACCACATCCTGCGCACCCTGCTGCCGGACGGCCGCGGAGCCGAGGAGGGAACGGAGGACCTCGTCCTGCTGGCCGCCCGCTTCGACTGACCCACTTACGATGGGTGGGTCTACAGCGAGGAGGCATGACGTGGCCGAGGACCGCGCACCGGGGAACCCGGAAGGCGACGAGCCCATCAAGCAGCGGAAGAACGGCCTGTACCCGGCCGTCTCCGACGAGCTCACCGAAGTGATGAAGTCCGGCTGGGCCGACACGGAGCTGCACGGCCTGCAGCCCCTGGAGCAGTCGGCGTACGCCGCCAAGCGGCGCGCCGCCCTGTCCGCCCGCTTCCCCGGCGAGCGGCTGGTGGTCCCGGCCGGAAATCTGCGTACCCGCGCGAACGACACGGACTACCCCTTCCGTGCCGCCACCGAGTACGTGTACCTGACCGGCGACCAGACCCAGGACGCCGTCCTGGTCATGGAGCCGAACGGTGACGCGGGTCACGATGCGACCGCCTACCTGCTGCCGCGTTCCTCCCGGGAGAACGGCGAGTTCTGGCTCGACGGCCAGGGCGAGCTGTGGACCGGCCGCCGGCACAGCCTGGCGGAGGCCGAGGTGCTGCTCGGGATCCCCTGCGCCGATGTGCGCAAGGCCGCGGACGCGCTGCGCGAGGCGACCGGCCCGGTCCGCGTCGTCCGGGGCTACGACGCCGGCATCGAGGCCGCGCTGACCGACAAGGTCACCGCGGAGCGCGACGCCGAGCTGAAGGAGTTCCTGTCCGAGCTGCGGCTGGTCAAGGACGAGTGGGAGATCGGCGAGCTGCAGAAGGCCTGCGACTCCACCGCCCGCGGCTTCGAGGACGTCGTCCGCGTCCTGGACAAGGCCGAGGCCACGTCCGAGCGCTACATCGAGGGAACGTTCTTCCTGCGCGCCCGCGTCGAGGGCAACGACGTCGGCTACGGCTCCATCTGCGCCGCCGGCCCGCACGCCTGCACCCTGCACTGGGTCCGCAACGACGGCCCGGTGCGCTCCGGCGACCTGCTGCTGCTCGACGCCGGTGTGGAGACGCACTCCCTCTACACCGCCGACGTCACCCGCACCCTGCCGGTCGACGGCACGTACACCGGCATCCAGCGCAAGATCTACGACGCGGTGTACGAGGCCCAGGAGGCCGGCATCGCCGCCGTCCGCCCCGGCGCCGCCTACCGCGACTTCCATGACGCGGCCCAGCGCGTGCTGACGGAGAAGCTCGTCGAGTGGGGCCTGGTCGAGGGACCCGTCGACCGTGTCCTGGAACTCGGCCTGCAGCGCCGCTGGACCCTGCACGGGACCGGTCACATGCTCGGCCTCGACGTGCACGACTGCGCCGCGGCCCGCACCGAGACCTACGTCAACGGCACGCTGGAGCCCGGCGTGGTCCTCACCGTCGAGCCCGGCCTGTACTTCCAGGCCGACGATCTGACGGTCCCCGAGGAGTACCGCGGCATCGGCGTGCGCATCGAGGACGACATCCTCGTCACCGCCGACGGCAACCGGAACCTCAGCGCGGGCCTGCCGCGCAGCTCCGACGAGGTCGAGAGCTGGATGGCCGGCCTGCGCGGCTGAGCCACCGCGCGCGGGCGGTGCCCCCGCTCCGTCCCCACGGGACGGGGGGCCGCCCGCACCGGCGCAAGGACCGCGCGCGGGCGGGCGGTTGACGCCGGGCGGGGACGCCCTGGGTCACGACACCCTGAGCAGCGCGTCGTCCCGCCATTTGAGGATCTTGTCGAAACTGACCACCGCCCCGTGACCGGGCCGGTTGTGGAAGTGGACATGGTCCACCAGCGCCTCGATCAGGAACAGCCCGCGTCCGTGCTCGGCGTGCTGGTCCTTCTTCGACAGCGGTCGTACGGAGTGGTGCGTGCGGCGCAGATCCGGGGCGAAGCCCGGTCCGGAGTCGGCCACCTCGATGCGGCAGCGGTCGCCCTCGATACGGGCGGTCACCCGGTACTCGCCGTGGCTCGCGTGCTCAACAGCGTTGGCACAGGCCTCGCTGAGGGCCACGGACAAGTCGTACGAGATGTCGGGGTCCACCCCGGCGGTCTCCATCGTCCCCAGCAGGAGCCGACGGGCGAGCGGAACGCTCGCAGCCTCGCGCCGCAAATGGAGGGACCACCAGATGCTCATGCTCAGCCTCCTGGCTGCGGCTCGACATACCGTTACGTATTGCCCCGAAACACGGCCGGTAAGCGTGGTGTTGACGTGATGCCGCCCATACGGCCGATGCCCGGCCCTGGCACATGGGTGTACGCGGGCGGCCGGAACCCATAGCACACACCGCCGAAATGCGAGACCCACTGCACGCGAACGGGGGACCCGGTGAGAGGATGACGCCCGTCATGGCCTCTCCTGTGCGCGCCGGCGCCGATCTGCGACTGCTGCGGGCCGCGGTGTTCACCGCGGTCTGCGTCGTGTTGTCCGCGGTCGCGCACTCGCTCGCCTCGGGCCACGCGGTGCCCGGCTGGTCGCTGGTGGCCGGCTGGGTGATGGTCTTCGCGGTGGCGGCGCCGCTGGCCGGCCGGGAGCGGTCGCTCCCCGGGATCGCCGCGGGCCTGGCCGGCGGACAGCTGGCCCTGCACGTGCTGTTCAACGCGGGCGGGGTCTGCGGTCCGGGCGGCGCCCCCCGGACCGGCGGGATCATGGAGCTCGCCGGACGGCTGATCTGCAGCCACCGGGCTCTGCCGCTCACCCCGTCGACGGCACGGCAGATCGTGCGCCAGGCGGGCATCGACCCGGACGCCCTGCCGCTCGGTGGCATGGCCCACATGAGCGGGATGAGCGGGATGAGCGGCATGACGCACGCTCACGCCGAGAGCACGATGCTGGCCTACAGCCTGCCGATGCTGCTGGGGCACCTGCTCGCCGCGCTCGCCGCGGGCTGGCTGCTGCGCCGTGGCGAGGTCGCGCTGTGGCGGCTGATCACTCTGGGCGTGCGCGGTCTCGCGGAACTCACCGGCGCCGCCCTGCGGCACGCCGTCGCTCTGATGCGCGCCCTGGTGTCGGAGGCGCTCACCACGCCGTCCGCCGCGGCCGTCCCGCGCCGCCGGGCCGCCGACTCCGGTCGGCCGCGCACAGTCCTGTTGCGGCACAGCCTCGCCCGGCGCGGGCCTCCGGCGTACGCCCTCGCGGCCTGAACGCGACCCGCTCCACGGACGTAGGGAGACGGAGTCGCGCGCCGCACGCGTGCCATCTGTCATCCCTCACACCTTCATCACCCGTGGAGTGTCTGCACCCATGAACCCCATGAGCACCGCCATGCGTCGCGCCGTCGCCATCGCCGGACTCAGCGGAGCGGCCGTCCTCGCCGCCGCCGTGCCCGCCTTCGCGCACGTCTCCGTGCAGCCGGGCACCGCCGCCAAGGGCGGCTACAGCACCGTGGCCTTCAAGGTCCCCAACGAGGAGGACAAGGCGTCGACCATCAAGGTCGAGGTCAACCTGCCGGCCGACCACCCGATCGCGTCGGTCTCCCTCCAGCCCGTCCCCGGCTGGAAGGCGGAGGTCGTCAAGACCAAGCTCGCCAAGCCCATCACGAGCGACGACGGCAGCATCACCGAGGCCGTCACCAAGATCACCTGGACCGGTGGGAAGATCGCCCCGGGTGAGTTCCAGCAGTTCCCGGTCTCGCTCGGCCCCCTGCCGGAGGACGCCGACCAGCTGGTCTTCAAGGCCGTCCAGACGTACGACAACAAGGACGTCGTCCGCTGGATCGAGGAGCAGCAGGAGGGCCAGGACGAGCCGGAGCACCCGGCGCCCGTGCTGACGCTGGCGGCTGCCGCCGACGCCGAGCCCGGCGGTCACAGCCACGGCGCCGCCGCTTCCCCCTCCCCCGTCGCCGACACCAAGGCCGGTGGTGACGGCAAGACCGCCACCACGGTGAAGACCGCGTCCGCCGACTCCAGTGACACCACCGCCCGGGTCCTGGGCGTCGTCGGCATCGTCGTCGGCGTGCTGGGCGTCGGCTTCGGCGTGCTCGCCGGCCGCCGCCGCGGCGCCGGCGGCGGCACCCCCGCCGTCTGACGCAGCATCGCCGGGTGACCGCCGCCGTGCGCGGCGGCGGCCACCCGGCGTCGTACCGAACTTCCTGGGGAAACCTGATGCGTACCACCACCCGGACGGCGGCCGCGGCGGCCGCCGTCGCCGCGCTCGCCCTCACCCTGGCCGCCTGCGGCGGCTCCGACGACACGGCGGGCGCCGGCAACGACGCCGTCGTCGTGTCCAGCGACGCCACTCAGAAGGCCGCGACCGTCCTCGACACGCCGTTCGACAAGCCGGACATGATCCTCACGGACACCCACGGCGCGAAGTACGACCTGGTCAAGAAGACCGCGGGCAAGCCCACACTGCTCTTCTTCGGCTACACCCACTGCCCCGACGTCTGCCCGACGACGATGAGTGACATCGCCATCGCCAAGTCCAAGCTGCCCAAGGCCGAACAGGCCGCGCTCACCGTGGTCTTCGTCAGCACCGACCCCGCGCGCGACACCCCGTCGCGGCTCGGCGCCTGGCTGGGCGCCATGGACAAGTCCTTCGTCGGCCTGACCGGTGACTTCGCCACGATCCAGGCGGGCGCGCGCTCGCTCGGGATCGCCGTGGAGAAGCCCGTGAAGGAGAAGGACGGCAGCATCACCGTCACGCACGGCGCGCAGGTCATGGCGTACTCGCCGAAGGACGACAAGGCGCACGTGCTCTACATGTCGGGCACCACCTCGCAGCAGTTCGCCGCCGACCTGCCCAAGATCATCCAGGGACGGACACCGTGAGGCGCCCGGCCGCAGCGGTGGCGGTCGCGTTGACCCTCGGGCTGGGGCTCGGCGCCACGGCCTGCGGCTCCTCGCCGAACGGTCCCGAACTCAACGTCAGCGGCGCCTACATACCGCAGCCCGCGCTCGGGGACATGGCGGCCGGCTACTTCACGCTGACCAACAGCGGTGACCAGGACGCCCGGCTGACCTCGGTGACCAGCGACCTGGCCGGCGAGGTGACCATGCACTCCACCGCGGGCAACGCGATGCGGTCCGTGGCCTCGTTCACCGTCCCGGCGGGCGGACGGCTGACCCTCGGGCTCGGCGGCAACCACCTGATGCTGATGAAGCTCACGCACAAGCCCGTGGCCGGGGAGGAGGTGTCCGTGGAACTGCACTTCGACGACACCGACGCCATCGACGTACGGGTCCCGGTCAAGCCGGCGGGCTATCGCCCGGGGGACTGAGGAGGGCGTTATGAAGGAGCTGACGAAGGCCGGGCTGCGACTGCTGGCCGTACCACTGGCGGTGCTCGGCCTGCTGCTCGGCGGCGCCGCGCCCGCCTCCGCGCACGCCGCGCTGGTGAAGACCGAACCGGCACAGGGCTCGGTGGTGAAGACCGCGCCGCAGCAGGTGCGGCTGACCTTCTCCGAGGGCGTGCTGCTGGCGTCCGACGCCGTCCGCGTCCTCGGACCGGACGGCAAGCGGGCCGACAGCGGCGCCGCGAGCAACGGCGGCGAGGGGAGCGACACGGCGGTCGTCGCGCTGCGGCCCGGGCTGGGCAACGGCACGTACACCGTGGCCTGGAAGGCGGTCTCCGCCGACAGCCACCCGGTGGCGGGGGCCTTCGTCTTCTCCGTCGGCGCGCCCTCGAAGACCACGGTCAGCCTGCCCACCGAGGAGGCGGGCGGCGGTGTGGTCGGAGCGCTGTACGACGTAGGGCGCTACGCCGCCTATCTCGGGTTCGCCCTGCTGGTCGGCTCGGCCTTCTTCCTGGGCGTCTGCTGGCCGGCCGGCGCCCAGCTGCGGCCGCTGCGCCGGCTGGTCGCCGGCGGCTGGGCCACCATGGTCGCCGCGACGATAGCGCTGCTGCTGCTGCGCGCCCCGTACGCCAACGGGGGCTCTCTCGGGGACGTCCTCGACCTCGGCGCCGTGAGTGACGTCCTGGACACCCGGCCCGGCGCCGCGCTGCTGTCGCGGATGCTGCTGCTCGCGGCGTCGGCCGTCTTCATCGCCGTGCTGTTCGGCAGTTACGCCAAGCGCGAGGACCCGGTCGAGCGCCAGGACCTCGCCTGGGGTCTGTCGATCGGCGGCACCGTCGTGGCCGTGGGCCTCGCCGCGACCTGGGCGATGGCCGAGCACGCCTCGGTCGGCATCCAGGCGTCGGTGGCCATGCCGGTCGACATCGTCCACCTGCTGGCCATGGCGGTCTGGCTGGGCGGCCTGGCCACACTGCTCGTCGCGCTGTGGCGGGGGCTGCCGGTGGAGCGTTCGGCGGTACGGCGGTTCTCACGGATCGCCTTCTGGGCCGTGGCGGCCCTGGTCGCCACCGGCGTCTACCAGTCGTGGCGTCAGCTCGGCTCCTGGGACGCCCTGGTCTCCACCGGCTACGGGCAGCTCCTGCTGGTGAAGCTCGGACTGGTCGTGCTGCTGCTGGAGCTGGCCTGGCTCTCCCGGCGCTGGACGGGGCGGCTCGCCGAGAAGGCCAAGGCCGTCCAGCCCGTGCGGAGCGCGAAGAGCGCAAGGGCCGCGGCCGCCGTCGCCCAGCCGGTGGCCGCGGGGCGCGGCGGCGACCCCTCCGTACGCACCGCGCAACTGGCCCGGCAGGAGGCGGCGCTGGCCAAGGAGCGGGACCGCAAGGCGCGCGACGCCGACCCGGAGCGCACGGGCCTGCGCAAGTCCGTGCTCGCCGAGGCAGCGGTCGCGGTCGTGATCCTGGGTGTCACCACCCTGCTCACCGGTACGCAGCCGGGCCGGGCGGCCGAGGAGAGCGCGGCGGCGGGGGCGACCGCCCCGGCGACCTCGGTCCCCGAACCCCTGGACGTGCGGATCCCGTTCGACACCGGCGGCCCGAACGGCAAGGGCGAGGCGGAGGTGACGCTCGACCCGGGCAGCACCGCCGAGAACGAGCTGCACCTGCTGATCACCGCCCCCGACGGCCAGGCGCGCGACGTCCCCGAGGTGAAGGTCTCCTTCACCCTCCCGGCCAAGAAGATCGGCCCGATCCCGGTCACCCTGGGCAAGATCGACACCGGCCACTGGAGCGCGGAGAACGTCCAGATCCCGATCCCCGGGCAGTGGACGGTCTCGGTCACCGTACGGACCTCGGACATCGACCAGGTCACCCGCACCAGGACAGTGAAGATCAGTTGACGAACGACCCGATCCGCCGGCACATCTCGCGGCGCCGTCTGCTCGGCACCGCCGGTGCGGCCGGCGCCGCGGGGCTGGCCGTGGGCGGCGGCTCCGCCGTCGCGGCGAACGCGGCCCGCGACGAGCCGGCCGCGCTCGCCTCGGTGGGCGCCGCGAGCGTGCCCTTCCACGGTGTCCACCAGGCCGGCATCGTCACCGCGGCTCAGGCGCACGGCCATCTCGTCGCCTTCGACCTGGCCGCGGACGCCGGGCGCGGGGGCGCGGCCGCGCTGCTGCGCCGCTGGTCGGCGGCGGCCGAGGCGATGACGGCGGGCCGGGCTCCCGCCGGTGACGACCAGATCGCCCTGGACGCCGGGCCGTCCTCGCTGACCGTCACCTTCGGTTTCGGCCGCTCCTTCTTCGGCCGGACGGGGCTGCGGGCGCGGCTGCCCGAGGCACTGGCCCCGCTGCCGGCCTTCTCCGCCGACGCGCTCGACCCGCGGCGCGGCGACGGCGACCTGTGGATCCAGATCGGGGCGGACGACCCGCTGGTCGCCTTCCACGCCCTGCGCGTGCTGCAGAAGGAGGCCGCCGGAACGGCGGCACCGCGCTGGCAGATGAGCGGCTTCAACCGCGCCCCCGGGGCCACCGCCGTTCCCCGCACCACCCGCAATCTGATGGGGCAGATCGACGGCACCAACAATCCCAAGCCGTCCGACCCCGACTTCGGGCAGCGGGTCTTCGTTCCCTCCTCCGGCGCGCCGGAGTGGATGGCCGGGGGCTCGTACGCGGTGGTGCGGCGCATCCGGATGCTGCTGGACTCCTGGGACCACCTCCCCCTGGAGCGCCAGGAGCGGGTCATCGGGCGCCGCAAGTCCGACGGCGCCCCGCTGTCCGGCGGCACCGAGACCACCAAGCCGGACCTGAACAGGATCGAGGCCGACGGCCGGACCTTCGCCATCGCCGCCGACGCCCACGTCCGCGTGGCCGCACCGGAGTCCAACGGCGGCGCCGCGATGCTGCGGCGCGGCTTCTCGTACCACGACGGCTTCCGCGACGACGGCGCCCCGGACGCCGGGCTGCTCTTCGTGGCCTGGCAGGCCGATCCGCTGACGGGCTTCGTCCCCGTACAGCGCAAGCTCGACCGGGGTGACGGGCTCTCCCGCTTCCTGCGGCACGAGGCGAGCGCGCTGTTCGCGGTACCGGGCGGGGCGGGCCCCGGCGAGTATGTCGGGCAGCGGCTGCTGGAGGCGTAGGGCGGGCCGCCGGGAGGGCCCCTAGGCTGACCTGTATGTCGCCGGCGAGCCGCTACACCTATCTGGGTCCTGAGGGCACGTTCACCGAAGCCGCGCTGCGCACCCTCCCGGAGGCGGCCACCCGGGAGCTGGTGCCGGCGGTGTCGGTCCAGGCCGCGCTCGACGCGGTGCGCACCGGGGAGGCCGCGGCCGCGCTCGTGCCGATCGAGAACTCGATGGAGGGCGGCATCACCGCCACCCTCGACGAGCTGTCGGCCGGGACCCCGCTGATGATCTACCACGAGGTGCTGCTGCCGATCGTGTTCGCCCTGCTGACACGGCCGGGCACGGGGCTGGCGGACGTCAAGACCGTCACCGGGCACCCGGCGGCCCAGGTGCAGGTGCGCCGCTGGCTGGCGGAGCACCTGCCCGACGCCCAGTGGGAGTCGGCGGCCTCCAACGCGGACGGCGCGCGGCTGGTCGCCGAGGGCCGCCACGACGCGGCGTTCGCGGGGGAGTTCGCGGCCCCGACGTACGGACTGGACCCGCTGGCCACCGGGATCCACGACGCGGTGAACGCCGAGACCCGCTTCGTGCTGGTCGGCCGTCCGGCCAGGCCGGTCGCGCCGACCGGGGCGGACAAGACCTCCGCCGTCTTCTGGCTGGGCGAGGACCATCCGGGCGCGCTGCTGGAACTGCTGCAGGAGTACGCGGTGCGCGGGGTCAACCTGATCCGCATCGAGTCGCGGCCGACGGGCGAGGGCATCGGCCGCTACTGCTTCTCCGTCGACTGCGAGGGGCACATCACCGACCGCCGCGTCGGCGAGGCGCTGATGGGGCTGAAGCGGATCTGCCCGCAGGTGCGCTTCCTCGGCTCGTACCCGCGGGCGGACCGGGTAGGGCCGCAGCAGCGCAAGGGGACGACGGACGAGGAGTTCATCGCGGCCGCGGACTGGCTGGGGAGGGCTCTGGACGGACGGGCCTGACCCTCCGCTCCGCGCGTCCCAGGGGGCCTGCCGGTGAACAACCGGTGGGCCCTTCCGTTGTCCACCACGTTATCCACAGGCCTTGGGGGCGAGCTGGGGATAAGTCGACACGACAGTGATGACGAGTAGGGACCAGATCGACAAATCGGTACAGGGGCGCCATCCCACCGCACAGACCCTCAGGTCGGCATTCGTCACCCCAATACCTTCGAACAACTCGATAGGGGGAAGAATTCTCACTCGAAAGGGAGTGTGAGTGGGGTTTGACCGGGGAATCCATGGGCCCACGACGGTCCGCCGGAATGATCGACTCCATCGTCCACAGTTCATCCACACCCGCTGTGGACAAGCCGGTGGAATACCCGGCCCCCTGTGGATAACCCGTCCCGCCGGACCTGCTCCAACTGCCTTTGTCCACAGGCCACATGCCCTCGGGGGAGGGACGTGCGGAATTCGGTTGACGGACACTTTAACGTCATTTTCAGCCGCGCCCCATTTCCGGTGCCCTCCCTTTCGAATCGGACATAACGTTACATAAAGCACTTAACTTGTCGCGTTCGGGCCCGTTCCCCCGGTAGCCTGTCCCCGTGATTGACCTTCGCCTGCTTCGTGAGGACCCCGACCGTGTGCGCGCCTCCCAGCGCGCCCGTGGAGAGGACGTCGGCATCGTCGACGCCCTGCTCTCCGCCGACGAGCGGCGCAGGTCGTCCAGTACCCGCTTCGACGAGCTGCGCGCCGAGCAGAAGACGCTGGGCAAGCTCATCCCGAAGGCCCAGGGGGACGAGCGGGCCGAACTCCTCAAGCGGGCCGAGCAGCTGAAGGCCGCGGTCAAGGCCGCCGACGTCGAACAGCACGAGGCCGCCGAGGAGGCGCAGCGCCTGCTGCTGCAGCTGGGCAACATCGTCCACCCCGACGCCCCCATCGGCGGCGAGGAGGACTTCGTCGTCAAGGAGGTGCTCGGCACCCCGCGCGACTTCACCGCCGAGGGCTTCGAGCCCAAGGACCACATCGACCTCGGCGAACTGCTCGGCGCCATCGACGTCGACCGCGGCGCCAAGGTGTCCGGCTCGCGCTTCTACTACCTGACCGGCGTGGGCGCCCTGCTGGAGCTGGCCCTGGTCAACGCGGCCATCGCGCAGGCCGGCGCGGCCGGCTTCACCCCCGTCCTGACCCCGACGCTGGTCAAGCCCGAGGCCATGGCCGGCACCGGCTACCTCGGCCAGGTCGAGGACGACGTGTACTACCTGGAGAAGGACGGCCTGTACCTGGTCGGCACCTCCGAGGTCCCGCTCGCCGCGTACCACATGGACGAGATCATCGACGGCGCGAAGCTGCCGCTGCGCTACGCGGGCTTCTCGCCCTGCTACCGGCGCGAGGCCGGCTCGTACGGCAAGGACACCCGCGGCATCATCCGCGTCCACCAGTTCGACAAGGTGGAGATGTTCGTCTTCACCCGCCCCGAGGACGCCGAGGCCGAGCACGAGCGGCTGCTGGAATGGGAGAAGCAGTGGCTGACCTCGCTGGAACTGCCGTTCCGGGTGATCGAGCTGGCCTCGGGTGACCTCGGCTCCTCGGCGGCGCGGAAGTTCGACTGCGAGGCGTGGATCCCCACCCAGGGCAAGTACCGCGAGCTGACCTCGACCTCGAACACCACCGAGTTCCAGGCCCGCCGGCTGTCCATCCGGATGCGGGACGAGAACGGCACGCGCGCGCTGGCCACCCTCAACGGCACGCTCTGCGCCATCCCGCGGACGATCGTCGCGCTCCTGGAGAACCACCAGCAGGCCGACGGCTCGATCCGGGTCCCCGAGGTGCTCCGCCCGTACCTGGGCGGCCGTGAGGTGCTGGAGCCGGTCGCCAAGTGACTGCGCTCCCGCACCTGCCCTACCGTCTCGTGGCGACCGATCTCGACGGCACGCTGCTCGGGCCCGACCACACCGTCTCCGAGCGCTCGCGCCGAGCGCTCGCCGTGGCCACCGAGGCGGGCGCCGCGCACATCGTCGTCACCGGGCGCCCGGTCGCCCGCACCCGGCACGTGCTGGAATCACTGGGCTACCAGGGCCTCGCGGTGTGCATGCAGGGCGCGCAGGTCTACCACGCGGGCGAGCGACGGCTGCTGACCTCGGTCACGCTGGACCGGCCGACGGCGCGGCTGGCACTGGAGAAGATCGAGGCGGCGACCGGCCGGCTGACCGTCGCGGCGGCGCTCGACGGCATGGACGGCGACATCGTCCTCGGCCCCGGCTACCGGCTCTTCGAGTCGGAGCTTCCGGTGGGCCAGGTCGACGTGCTGGACGAGCTGTGGACGGCGCCGATCAGCAAGCTGTACATCCAGCACCCCCATCTGGGCGACGACGAACTCGCCGAGGCGGCCATCGCGGCCGCCGGCGGCCTGGTCGGGGTCGTGATGTCCGGGGCCGGCATCGTCGAACTGCTGCCGCTGGGGCTGTCGAAGGCCAGGGGCCTGTCGCTGGCCGCCCGTCGGCTGGGGCTGACCGCCGCGGACACCATCGCCTTCGGTGACATGCCCAACGACCTGCCGATGATCGACTGGGCCGGGTACGGCGTCGCCATGGGCAACGCCCACGAGTCGCTGAAGTCCGCCGCCGACGAGGTCACGGCCTCCAACGCCGAGGACGGTATCGCGGTGGTGCTGGAGCGGCTCTACCCCGCGGTATGAGCCCGCGGCAGGCCAGTCCGATCAGCAGGGCGGTGAAGTGCCCGAGGTCGGTGTACGTCCGTCCGGACAGCAGCAGCGGATACGCGAAGAAGCCCCCGGCGGCCGCCAGGTAGAGCCATCGCCACGGGGGTCGGAGGTAGTGCGTGAGCACGCCCACCACACCGGCGAGGCCGTAGCTCACACCGATGTCGACGGTGTGCGCCATCGACGGCGACAGCCGGTCGGCGTGGATGCCCAGGAAGACCGCCTGCTGGCTGATGAGCGTGGCGCCGACGTGGGCGACGGCGACGACCGCGAGCCAGCGCCGGGTGCCGAGCCGTCGCTCGGCGGGGGCGTGCACGACCTCGTAGAAGAGGAAGTACGGCAGGAAGGCCTGCGGGGACTCGATCCACAGCGCGCTGACGATCAGCACGCGGACCGGGTGGCTGCCCAGCTCTTCCAGGTTGGTGCTGTTGTGGTGCAGCAGGAAGCCGCGGATGTGCGGCGACACGGCCGCGAGGATGCCGCTGGTCACCGCGAGGATGAGCAGCCAGGTGTGGGTGCCGGGTGTGGAGCGCACCCACGCGCGGGCCTGAAGGAACAGCAGGCGCGCCGCGTCGCCCGGAGCGACGCGGCGCCGCCTGCCACCGGCGTCGTGCGCCGGCTCGTTCGATGCCATCCCTTCCATCTTGCGGCAGGGAAGGCTCAGGCACTCAGCCGGTTCAGGCCGCCTTGATCGCCGAGACGTCGAAGGTGAGCTTGACCTTGTCGCTGATCAGGACGCCGCCGCCCTCCAGGGCCGCGTTGTAGGTCAGGCCCCAGTCGGCGCGGTTGACGGTGGTCGAACCCTCGAAGCCGACGCGCAGGTTGCCGTACGGGTCGGTGGCCGAGCCGTTGAAGGCGAAGTCGATGGAGACCGGCTTGGTGGTGTCCTTGATGGTCAGGTCACCGTGCATGCGGTAGGTCTCCGCGTCGACCTGCTCGGCGGAGCTGCTCCGGAAGGTGATCTCCGGGTAGGTGGCGGCGTCGAAGAAGTCGCCGGTGCGCAGGTGCTCGTCGCGCTGGGCCTGGTTGGTGTCGATGCTGACGACCTTGATCTTCAGCTCGGCGGAGGAGTTGGCCGGCTTGGTGCCGTCGAGCTTCAGCGAGCCCTCGTACTCGGTGAACTGGCCGCGCACGGTGGTGACCATGGCGTGCCGGACGGAGAACCCGATCTCGCTGTGCGTCGGGTCGATCGTGTAGTCGCCGGTCAGGTTCGCCAGGTCGGCGGTGGCCACGGCACCGGGGGTGCCCGCGGTCTCGGCGTCGGTCTTGCGGCTGAACAGGCCCATGATGGGTTACTCCTCGTCGGGGGTTGGTTTACGTTTCAACCTCTTGAACGGTAACGCCATTCCCCTGGATCCTCAAGGAGGAACGTGACGTGGCCCACTTTCGAGGGAACACCAAAAACCGCCGCCGGTGCCGGCCACGGGCGGCGAGGCGCAGGTCGATGCGCTCGGCGAGCTCCGGACGGAAGAGGGCGACGAGCAGCCCCAGTGCGACCAGGAACACACCGACGGCGAAGAGCAGCGGAGTCTCGGGCGTCACTCAGCACATCAGACAATCCGATCCACGACGCCCCGAGGAAACCAGGCCGCCCGGGCGGTGAAGACCACCCGGGCAGCCGAGTCCGCAGCGCGGCGGGCTACTCCTCGCCGGCCAGCGTGAGCGCGCGCATCCGCTGCCCCGCGTACGCGGTGGCGAGCACGGTGACGCCGATCAGCAGCACCACCGCCAGCGGCAGCCCCACGTCGGACGTGATCTGGCCCTCGCCCGCGATCCGCTGCGCCAGCGCCAGCGCCCACTGCTGGACGCTCAGCGTGCGCGCGCCCGGCACCAGCGAGCCGATCAGCGACTCCCAGATCAGGGCGTACACCAGGCCGAAGACCACGGCCTGCCGGGTCACGACGCCCAGCAGCAGGAAGACCGCCGCATAGGTCACCGAGGCGACGGCCGCGGCCACGGCGAAGGCGACCGCGATGCCCTGACTGTTGCCGTTGAGGATGAAACCGGCGATCAGCGTCGGCACGGCGGAGAAGACCACCGAGACACCGATCGCGACCAGCAGCTTGGTGACGATGATCGTCGGCCGCGGGACGGGCTTGGCCAGCAGGTAGACGATCGAGCCGTCGTCGATCTCCGGCCCGACGGCGCCGGTGCCGGCGAAGACGCCGACCAGCGGCACCATCGTCGCCAGGGCGAAACCGCCCAGGACCGAGGTGGCGGTGGAGTCGTCGGCGCCGGTCAGGGCGCGCACCGCCGCCGAGATGAGGATCAGCAGCGCGGGAAGGGCGAACAGGACCAGGGCCCGGCGCCGGCCGAGCAGACCCCGGTAGGTCAGCCGGGCCACGGTGGGATTGAACAGTGGGAACACAGGAAGCTCCTCGCCCTATGCCGTGACCAGATAGGAGAACACGCTCTCCAGGGACTCGTCGGACGGCGAGACCGTGAAGAGCCGGATGCCGCGCTCGCGCGCGACCCGCGGCAGCAGTTCGGTGAAGCCGGCGAAGTCGATCGCCTGGATCCGCAGCGCCCGCTCGTGCCAGTCCAGCTCGATGGCCGCGGTGGAGTTGTCCGCGATCAGCGCGGCGGCCAGCGCCCGGTCGTCACTGGAACGCACCAGGTAGCGGTGCGGCCGGTCCGTCATCAGGCGGCGGATCTTGCGGAAGTCGCCGGAGGCGGCGTGGCGGCCGGCCACGACCACCTCGATGTGGCTCGCCAGTTGCTCGACCTCCTCCAGGATGTGCGAGGAGAACAGCACCGTGCGGCCCTCGTCGCCCATCCGCCGCAGCAGGTCCATCAGCTGGAGCCGCTGCCGCGGGTCCATGCCGTTGAACGGCTCGTCCAGCAGCAGCACCGACGGGTCGTGCACCAGCGCGGAGGCCATCTTGGCGCGCTGCCGCATGCCCTTGCTGTAGGTGGCGATCTTGCGGTCCTGGGCGAACTCCATCTCGACGGTGGCCAGCGCCCGAGCCGCCGCGGCGCCCGGATCGGGCAGGCCGTGCAGCTCGGCGTTGGCGATCACGAACTCGCGCGCCGTGAGGAAGTCGTACATCGCCTCCCGCTCGGGGACGATGCCGATGTGCCGGTACACCTGCTCGTTGCGCCAGATGACGGTGCCGTCCAGGGTCACGCTGCCGACCGAGGGGGCCAGGAAACCGGCCATCATGTTGATCAGCGTGGACTTGCCGGCGCCGTTGGGGCCGAGCAGACCGGTGACGCCGGGGCCGATCGTCATCGTCACGTCGTTGACGGCGACGACGTTGCCGAACCAGCGGGACACATGGTCGATGGACAAGGTGGTCACGACAGAACGGCCTTTCGGTAGCGGCGCATCAGCAGGCCGAAGCAGCCGGCGATCGCGGCGAGCAGGACAACGACGTAGACGACGCCGGCCGTCGCGTTCGGCGGGCCCGCCGCGTCGACGAAGGAGGACGACGCGCCCAGCACCCAGGTCTGCGCCCCGTCGATCAGCGTGATCGGCGAGAACAGCCCCAGCCAGCCGACCACGTCCTTGTCGCCCTGGACGGAGGCGACCGCCTGGACGCTGCTGACCGCGCCGTACGGGAGCGTGAACGCGGCGATGATCGCCGCGACACCGAAGCCCCGGCGCGGGGTGAGCGCCGCGATCACCAGGCCGAGGCCCGCGTAGAGCATCGACAGCAGCAGTTCCGCCAGCAGGGCCTTGGCGAAGCCCGAGGTCTGGTCGGAGAAGTCGAACTTCGCCAGCAGCGCGCCGATGTAGAGGATCACCACCGGGGTCGCGGTGAGGACGAACAGTGCCGTGGTGAGCGCCGCGAACTTGGCCGCGACGTAGTCGACCGCCTCGATCGGGCGCGAGAAGTACAGCGGCGTCGTCTTGAACCGCAGGTCCAGCGAGACCGACTGGGGGGCCTGCGCCGCCAGGAAGAGGCCGATCACCGCCTGCATGATGATCGCGTAGCGGGTGTACTCGATCGGCAGCTCGGTCATCTTCGTGCCGATCGCCACCGCGACGATGATCGCGGCGGGCGCGCACATCACCGCGAAAAGGATCATCGGCAGCACCTTGGACTTGACCGAACGGCCCAGTCCGTAGGCGCCGCGCAGGCTCTGTGTGAACAGCGAGCGCCTGGCGTACGCGCGGCCCAGCCGCGGCCCGTCGTAGTGCCGGTACCCGATGTCGTGAATGACGTCCTGGGCGCCGCCGGCAGCCGGCGCGCCCCCCTCAAGCTGCGTCACGGTCGTCCCCTCCCCGGAAGATCTCGGCGATGCGGTGGCGGCGCTGTTCCATCCGGACCAGGCCCGAGCCCAGTTCGGCGACGGCGTCGCGCACGGTGTCGTAGGTCTCGTCCCCGTCGATGTCGACGAGCAGCAGATGGCCGTCGGCGTGCACGTTCAGCCCCGCGGCGGTGAGCTTGCTCAGCAACTCCTCCTCGTGCTCGGTCACCTCGACCGCGAGGGAGGCGGTGGCCTGCGTGAAGTCGCTGGTGGAGGACGCGCGCAGCAGCTGTCCGCCGTCGATCACGACGATGTGGTCGCTGGTGCGCTCCAGCTCGCCGAGCAGATGGGAGGTCACGAGGACGGAGATGCCGAACTCGGCGTGGACGCGCCGGATCAGCCCGAGCATGTCGTCGCGGCCGACGGGGTCCAGCCCGTTCGTCGGCTCGTCGAGCAGCACCAGCCGTGGATCGTGCACCAAGGCCTGGGCCAGCTTCACGCGCTGCTTCATGCCCGTCGAATAGCCGCCCATGGGGCGGTAGCGCTCCTCGTACAGCCCGACATGGCGCAGCGTGTCGGCGGTCCGCTCGCGCGCGGCCGTCGGCGGCAGCCCGGACATACGGGCCATGTGCACGACGAACTCCGTCGCGGAGACGTCCGGCGGCAGGCAGTCGTGCTCCGGCATGTATCCCACGGCGGCACGGATGTCCGCGCCCTGGGTCGCCACGTCCATGCCCAGCACGGCGGCGCGGCCCTCGGTGGCCGGCGACAACCCCAGCAGGATCTTGATCAGGGTCGACTTGCCGGCTCCGTTCGCGCCCACCAACCCGGTCACCCCGGGTCCGATGTCCACGGTGAGCCGGTCCAGAGCGGTCACCCTCGGGTACCGCTTCGTCAGGCTTTCAGCAGCGATCACAGTCACACCACGAACCTAGTGGTGTGAACCACACCCGTCGTCAGCCTCGGGGGTAGTCGTCCGTAGTCCTTGGGACGGACGTTCCCGTAGGGGACGGGGGATCGCCGGATAGATTGCGGCCGGCGGGGATCTCATGCGGGAGGGGCGGAACGGGCGTGGAGAACGTCGGGAACGGCGGAGACGGGGGAAGTCGCAGGAGCCAGGGGACCACGGGCGGTTCGGCGGGCTCGGGGAGTTCGGGGAGTTCGCGGGGCTCGGGGAGCGGGCAGCGGGGGATCGTCAGGACGGTCCTGCGTGTGCTGCGCCGCAGACCGGCGCTGTTGTGTTTTCCGGCGCTGAGCGCGGGGGCCCTCGGGGTCCTCCTGCTCATCGCGTGGCTTCAGCCGCTGCGGGGCATCTGGGAGCGCGCGCGGCTCGACCAGTCGCCCACCACGGGGCAGTTCATCGCACTCCTGGTGATGTTCTTCCTGGTGTCCTGCACCAGTACGTACTTCAACGCGGCGCTGCTGCACTCCGTGCACGCCCTGGGGCACGACCTGCACCCGGCCGTGCGCGTCTCGCTGCGGGCGGCGCTGCGGCGACTGCCGACGCTGCTGGCGTGGTGCCTGCTCGGCAGCGGTCTGGGAATGGTGTTCCGGGTCCTGGAGTCGACCGCCGGGGTGTCCTGGATCTTCGAACTGGCCGGGACGTCCTGGTCGTTGTGGACCTTCTTCGCACTGCCCGTGATCGTCGTCGAGGGCACCGGCCTCTTCGCCGGCCTGCGCCGCTCAATGGCACTGAGCCGGGCGGAGCTGGGCAACTGGGTGGCCGGCGGGATACGCCTGGCCCTGACAACCGTCCTGGTGGTGGTCGTCGCGATCATCGCACTCATCCTCGCGGTCGAGTCGGACAGCGTGACGGTCATGGTCGCCGTGGCGGGCTGCGTCGTCGCGCTGTTCCTCGCGACGGGCCTGCTCTCCGCGACCGTTTCCGGCATCTACCGCATGACGCTCTACCAGCGGGCGGTGGCACGTCAGCCGGCCTGACCGGCTTGTCCTGCCGTACCCGTCGGGGCTGCCGTGACTGCCGGATCCGGTCGTGACGTCCGGTCCCGCGGTCCGTGGCAGCGCGTACGTGACGCTCACGCGCACAGTGCCCAGTCGCGGCGACGGTCGGCCGTGCGGGCGTGCGCCTCGGCCGCGGTCCTGGCCGAGCTCTCGTCGCCGCCGGCCGTCGCACCCTGGGCGGCAGCGTTCTCACGGATCCGGCGGGAACCGCTGCGCGGCACCGGGGAGGCGCCGTGGGCTTCGGCGCGGCAGCGCTGCTTCATCGTGGGCGGCAGCGACAGCTCGCGCAGGCACTCGGCGATACGGGGGACGAGGGTGTGCGCGGCGGACGCCTCATGCGACGCGGTGGACCCTGGCGACCCCGCAGGTGCCGATGGCACGGCGACGCGGCGGGCGAGGGCGGCGCGGTGTGCCGTGGCCTGCCGTGTCGTGCGGTCCGGCCGGGGTCGCGGCCGGGCGGCGGGAACGAGATGGCGTGCCGACCGCGCGCGGGGCGGGCGGACGGGTTCGCGGTGTTCCGGTGCCGCGCCCGTGGGTGGTGCCTTCACCTCCCTGGCGGTCTCGGCGAGCAGCGCCTCCACCAGGGAGAGCGGGGCGGCTTCCGATCGCGGCGCGAACGCCGCCGTGCTACGGCCGGCCGGGACGGCGAAGCCGAGACCGGCGATCATCTTGAGAAGGAGCGTGACAAAGGCGTTCCAGAACGCCTTGGCGTGATTGTTGACAGCCATGACCTCTCACTTCCTCGTGAGTCGGGGAGCGACTAGTCCGATGATGCGGAAGTGAGCACGAAATGCCCGGAAGCGCACCTCGAGAGTGGCGATATTCCGATCAACACCACCCGGGTGGCCCAAGCGGGACCCCATCGCCCCCGTTCGGAGGCCCGCTCACCTGACAATCTCCCGAGTTGCGGGCCCTGGGCACCGGTGTTACCGCGACGGTCCCATGGCCCCGCTTGGGACGGGAGGCCGCGGTGGCCTTCCCGACGGCTCGGCTTGCGCGGCGTCCGCGCCGAGGACCACCCGTCGTGCCGAAAACCCAGGGGCGGCTTCCGGTGGCGGATACCTTGGCCGCCGCGCCCTTCCGCTTCTCCTTCACGGGACCCTCGCCGTCGGGACGACTGGCGGTTCGACGTGGGCTACGACATGTCGGCTTTCGTCGAGGAACTGCCCCGTCTGATCGCCGGCCTGCGTGCTGGACGGGAGACGGAGGTCGATCTCTATCCGCAGGGGGTGGAGCGCACCTTGACGTTCCGCCCCGAAGGCGAGCGGGTGCGCATCTCCTGCGTGTCACGGACCTCCTGGGTCCCCCGGCCGGACGTCGAGGTGTGCGCCGCCGACGAACTCATGGACAGCTGTGTCCGGCTGGCCCGGGACGTCGCGGCCGCCCTCGAGGCCGTGGCCCCCGCGGTCGCCCGTCTGACGCCGTTCGACCAGTGGATACGGGGAGAGGCCTGAGGCACGGGCCGTATGGTCGTCTCATGCGTCTGAGCACTGTGATTCTGCCGATCTACCGTTGGGCCGCACAGGGGCGGGAGGTGTGGCGGCGGGCCGAGCAGCTCGGCTTCCACACCGGCTACACCTACGACCACCTGTCGTGGCGGAGCTTCCGGGACGAGCCCTGGTACGGGGCGGTGCCGACGCTGACGGCGGCGGCCGCGGCGACGGAGCGGATGCGGCTGGGGACCTTGGTGACATCGCCCAATTTCCGGCATCCGGTGACGCTGGCGAAGGAGCTCATCACCCTGGACGACATCAGCGAGGGCCGGCTGACGCTCGGCATCGGCGCGGGCGGGACCGGCTTCGACGCGACGGCGCTGGGGCAGGAGGCGTGGACGCCGCGGGAGCGGGCGGACCGGTTCGGGGAGTTCCTGCCCGTGCTGGACCGGCTGCTGACCGAGCCGGTCGCGGACTACGAGGGCGAGTTCTACTCGGCGCGCGAGGTGCGGAACATCCCCGGCTGCGTGCAGCGACCCCGGATCCCGTTCGCCGTGGCGGCCACGGGGCCGCGCGGGATGCAGCTGACGGCGCGCTACGGGCAGGCGTGGGTGACGTACGGCGACCCCAAGGGCCCGGCGGACGTACCGGTCGAGGACTGCCCGACGGTGGTCTCCCGGCAGTTCGACAAGCTGGAGATCGCGTGCGCGGAGATCGACCGCGACCCGGGCGACCTGGACCGGGTGCTGCTCACCGGGTCCACGGCGGAGCGCCCGCTGGAGTCCCTGGACGCCTTCGTGGACTTCGCCGGCCGGTACGCGGAGGCCGGTATCACCGAGATCGTCCTGCACTGGCCGGTGCCGGACTCGGTCTACGCCGCCGACGAGAAGATCTTCGAGCGCATCGCCACCGAGGCCCCCGCCCAGCTCAGCTGAGGCTGTGCCCGGTCCCCCGCCGCCGCCACTGGGCGAGCAGCACCGGCGACGCGACCGGCGGGGGACCGGCGGGGCAGACGTCGAAGTGGCTGATCCGGCAGGTGTCGGAGGGCACGGCGGACCGCAGGTTGACGGCGGTGCCGTCGCCCGCGACGCGCCAGCGGCGGCCGGCCGGGACGACGGCGGTGCGCCGCTCGCCGGGCTCGATCATGATCCATCGGCCACCGGTCGTGCGGTGCCACACGGCGGCGGAGCCGCACCGGGCACAGGTCGTGGCGGTGCCGGCCGCCGGGTCGGGGACGGGGGTACGGGCGGGTATCGCCCCGCGGGAGCCAAAACCGATCCCGTCCAGGACGGTCGCCACGGCATCGGCCAGGAGGACCGGCTCCCGGTCGGGCTGTTCCTCACAACGCGTCATGAGTGCCATGCCGCGATGGTGACAGCCGCCACTGACAATGCCCCGGCACGGAATGTGGCGGTGATCGCACCCGCCACCCGGCTACAGCCATCGGGGGGCGGATAGGCGACCATGGGGCGGTGACCTCAGCCACCCAGCATCCCCCGTCCCCGGACTCCGTCCTCGCGGCCCCCGTGCCGCGGCTGATCGCCACCGATCTGGACGGCACGCTGCTGCGCGACGACAAGACCGTCTCCGACCGGACGATCGCCGCGCTCGCGGACGCGGAGGCCGCGGGCGTCGAGGTCTTCTTCGTCACCGGCCGTCCGGCCCGGTGGATGGACGTCGTCGCCGAGCACACCGCCGGCCACGGCATGGCCATCTGCGCCAACGGCGCCGCCGTCTACGACCTGCACCGCGGGCGGATGCTCGCGTGCTATCCCCTCGACGCGCGTGACGCGCTCTCCGTCGTCGCGGCCCTGCGCACCACCGTGCCGGGTACGACCTTCGCCGTGGAACTGACGGGCGGTTTCGCGTACGAGCCGGAGTACCCGCCGTACGCGCCCATGCCCGAGGCCCTCGTGGCGCCCGTGGAGGAACTGCTCGGGGCGGCCGGAGGCGGTCAGCCGGTGCTGAAGCTGCTGGCCAAGCACCCGACGATGGACCCGGACGTCTTCCTGCGCACGGCGCTGGCGGCGGCCGGGCAGCACGCGGAGATCACCCGCTCCAGCCCCTCCGCGCTGCTGGAGATCAGCGGCACCGGGGTGAGCAAGGCGACCACGCTGGCCCGCTGCTGCGCCGACCGGGGGATCTCCGCCGAAGAGGTGGTCGCGTTCGGCGACATGCCCAACGACCTGGCGATGCTGTCCTGGGCGGGCACCTCGTACGCCGTCGCCAACGCCCACCCGGACGTACTGGCGGCCACCACGCACCACACCGCCGCCAACGAGGACGACGGCGTCGCGCGGGTCATCGAGCGGATCCTCGCGGCCCGCTGACCGCCCGCGGCCCCGCGGCCGCCCCGGCCCCGGGGCACTCACAGGGGCGCCTCCCAGGCCAGGGTGGTGCCCTTGCCGTCGGGGCCCGGCCCGAAGGTGGACTCACCGCCCAGCGACTCCGCCCGCCGGGCCAGGTTGCGCAGGCCGCTGCGCCGCCCGGTCTCCGGGATGCCGACCCCGTCGTCGGAGACGATGAGCCGGACCCCCTCCAGCCCGTCGCCGAGCACGGCGGTGGCGTCCACGATCACCTCGACCCGGGTGGCCCCGGCGTGCCGCAGCACGTTCGACAGCGCCTCCCGCAGCGCGGCGATGAGATTGCGGGCGCTGAGCGCGCCGACCCGTGAGTCCACGGGGCCCACGAAGCGCACGGAGGGCTGGAAGCCCAGGCCACGGGCGGTCACGGAGGTCTCCCGCAGCACCTGGGCGCGCAGTCCCGCCGGGGCGTCGTCACCTGGCTCCTGCTGGAGTGCGAAGATCGCGGTGCGCACCTCCTGGATGGTCGCGTCCAGCTCGTCCACGGCGTGCGCGATGCTCGCCTCGGCCTCGGGCGGCACCGACTTGCGGATGGCGCCCTGGAGCATCAGCCCGGTGGCGAAGAGCCGCTGGATGACCAGGTCGTGCAGATCGCGGGCGATGCGGTCGCGCTCCTCGTACACCGCCAGCCGGTTGCGGTCCCGCTGGGCCTCGGCGAGCAGCAGCGCGAGCGCGGCCTGCGCGGCGAACTGCGCGGCGAACACGCGGTCGGCCTCGGTGAAGCCCGGCGCGCCGCGCACCCGCGGCAGTGCCAGCGCCCCCATCACGTGCCCACTGCTGCGCAGCGGCAGCATCATGCTGGGCCCGAAGCGGGGCGTGATGGTCGCGCCCATGCGGTCGTCGGTGGCGGCGTCCTCGATGTACACCGGCTCCCCCGCCAGCAGGGGCGCGGCGGCCGGGCTGTCGGCCTCCAGGACGGTGCCGACCAGTCCGGCCGGGTGGTCGGCCGATGCCGCGACGACCTCCAGGCCGCCCTCGGCCGTCGGCAGCAGAACGAGGCCCGCGTCGGCCTCCACCAGCGCGCGGGCCTGCTCGGCGACGACGTCGAGCGCCCCGGCCCCCGGGTCGCCGGCCAGCAACGCCGTGGTGACGGAGCCGACCGCGTCGAGCAGCTTGGCGAGTCGTTCTGCCATACGGCGAGCGTAGGCCGCGAGCGGCCCTCATGCCGGGGCGGGCACCGCCGCGGCCCGCGCGTCAGCTGCGCGTTCCCGCTCCAGCGTGCGGTCGGCACGTCGTACGTGCCGCGCTGGACGACCCGGCCACGGCCGAGGACGACGATCTCATCCACCTCGGCCAGTCCGGTGAGCCGCCCCCGGCAGGCGAGGCGCAGGCGGCCCTCATGCCGGGGCGGGAACCGCCGCGGCCCGCGCGTCAGCTGTGCGTTCCCGCTCCAGGGTGCGGCGGAACGGGCCCTCGGCGACGGCCAGCGCGTCGTACGTGCCGCGCTGGACGACCCGGCCACGATCGAGGACGACGATCTCGTCGACCTCGGCCAGTCCGGTGAGCCGGTGCGTGATCAGGACGGTCGTACGACCGGCCGTCGCGGCCAGCAGATCCGCGGTGAGGGCGTCGGCGGTGGCCAGGTCGAGGTGCTCGGCGGGCTCGTCGAGGACGAGGACGGGGAAGCCGGCGAGCAGCGCGCGGGCGAGGGCGAGGCGCTGGAGCTGGCCGCCGGACAGTCGGGTGCCGTGCTCGCCGACGGGGGTGTCGAGGCCGAGGTCCAGCCGGGCGGCGGCCAGGGCGGCCGTCAGTTCGGCGTCCGCGGCGCCGGGGCGGGCGAGCCGCAGGTTCTCCCGGACCGTGCTGTCGAAGGCGTGCGCGTCCTGCGCGCAGAGCCCCACCATGCGGCGGACGGCGTCGCCGTCGAGGGTGGTCGCGTCGGTGCCGGCGAGGGTGTAGGCGCCGGACTCCGGGTCCAGGAAACGGAGCAGCACCTGCGCCAGGGTCGTCTTGCCCGCGCCGGAGGGGCCCACGACCGCCACCCGGCGGCCTGGTGTCAGCTCCAGGTCCACGCCGTCGAGGGCGGGCGCCGCCTGGCCGGGATGCCGGGCCGTCAGGCCGCGCAGCACCACCGGGTGCGGTGCCCGCGGCGCCGCCGCCGGGTGTTCCGGCTCCCGTACCGGCTCGGGGGCGTCCAGTACGTCGTGGACGCGCTGCGCCGCGCGCAGGCTGCGGCGGCGGTGCTGGGCCGCTACCGGCAGCCCCGCGACCGCCTCGAACGCGGCGAGCGGGGTGAGCACGACCACCGCGAGCGCGAGGCCGTCCAGCCGGCCGGCGGCGGTCGCCTGCACTCCGGCGAACGCGCACACCACGACGGTCAGCCCGGTCAGCAGCGTGCCCAGGCCCGTTCCGAGCGCGGCCCCGGCCGCCGAGCGGGCCGCGATCCGGGTCAGCGCGCGGTCCGCGTCCGCGGCCTTCGCGCGCCGCGCGACCAGAGCGCCGGCGACCGTCGACTCGGCCGTGCCGGTGAGCACGTCGACCACCTGCGTGGCCAGTTCGCCGCGAGCCGGGGCCAGGGCGCGCTCCGCCCGGCGCGACAGCGCGGCCGACAGCGCCGGCACGGCCACGCCCGCCGCGAGCAGCCCCACGGCGAGGGCGGCACCGGCCTCCGGCAGCAGCCACGCCGTGAACCCGGCCGCCACCGCGCCGGTGAGCGCGGCCGCGGAGGCGGGCAGCAGCCAGCGCAGGAAGTAGTCCTGCAGGGAGTCCACGTCCGCGACCAGTCGGGAGAGCAGGTCGCCGCGGCGGATGTCCCGCAGGCCGGCCGGCGCGAGGCGTTCCAGGCGGCGGTACACCGCCACCCGCAGGTCCGCGAGCGCGCGGAACGTCGCGTCGTGCGACACCAGGCGCTCCGCGTACCGGAACGCGGCACGCCCGATGCCGAAGGCCCGCGTCGCCGTCACCGCGACCATCAGATAGAGCACCGGCGGCTGTTGCGAGGCCCGCGCGATCAGCCACGCGGAAGTCGCCATCAGGCCCACCGCGCTCAGCAGCGCGAGCGCGGCCAGCACCAGCGCGAGCACGAACCGCGGCCGCAACGGCGACGCCGCGGCCCGCACGCGCCGCGCCACGCCGGCCTCCCCCGGCCGGGTCTCGGCGGAACGGACGGGCAGGCCCGCGTCGACGGGCTCGACGGGCTCGACGGGCTCGGCGGACACCTCGGCGAGCGCCTGCGGACGCGCGGAGAACGCCGCCGCTCCCGGGGTCCGGATGTCCGCGCGCACCGGGCCGCCGCCCAGCCGCACCTCGCGGTCCGCGATCGCCAGCAGCGCGGGCCGGTGGACGACCAGCAGCACGGTACGGCCGACCGCGAGCCGCCGGACCGCGTCGACCACGGCGGCCTCCGTCTCGCCGTCCAGTGCCGCCGTGGGCTCGTCCAGCAGGAGGACCGGCCGGTCGGCGAGGAACGCCCGCGCGAGCGCGACCCGTTGGCGCTGCCCGGCGGAGAGCCCGGCGCCGGCCTCGCCGACCCGGCGTGCGGGGTCGAGCTCGCCCGCGCACGCGTCCGCGAGGGCGGCGCGCACCTGCGCGTCGTCGGCACCGGGGCGGGCGAGCCGGACGTTGTCGGCGATGGTGCCGGCGAAGAGGTGGGGCCGCTGGGGGACCCAGGCGATGTGCCGGTGCCAGTCGGCGAGTTCGAGGTCGCCGAGGTCGGTGCCGCCGACCAGGACACGTCCGGCGGTCGGCCGGGTGAAGCCGAGGAGCACGCTCAGGAGCGTGGACTTGCCGACTCCGCTGGCTCCGGTGATCGCGACCGTCTCGCCGGGGGAGACCCGCAGGGACACCGTGCCGAGACGGCCGGCGACGGTGACGCCGTCGGCCTCGACGGCCGCGGTGCGCGGGTCGGGGGCGGCGGCGTCCCCGCGCCGCGGGGCCGGGGTCTCCAGGAGGGCGAAGACCTCGTCGGCGGCCGACAGCCCTTCGGCGGCCGCGTGGTAGTGGGTGCCGACCTGCCGCAGCGGCAGATACGCCTCGGGGGCGAGGACGAGGATGACCAGCCCCGTGTACAGGTCGAGTTCGCCGTGGACGAGGCGCATGCCGACGCCGACCGCGACCAGGGCCACGGAGAGGGTGGAGAGCAGTTCGAGGGCGAAGGAGGAGAGGAAGGAGATGCGCAGCGTCCGCATCGTGGCGCGCCGGTAGTCGGCGGTGACGGCGCGGATGGACTCGGCCTGCGCCTTGGCGCGGCCGAAGACCTTGAGCGTGGGAAGGCCGGCGACGACGTCCAGGAAGTGCCCGGACAGCCGGGCGAGCAGCTGCCATTGGCGGTCCATGTGGGCCTGGGTGGCCCAGCCGATGAGGACCATGAACAGCGGGACGAGGGGCAGGGTGACGGCGATGATGCCTGTCGACACCCAGTCCTCGGTGACGATGCGGGCGAGGACTGCGGTGGGAACGAGGACGGCGAGCCCGAGTTGCGGCAGGTAGCGGGCGAAGTAGCCGTCGAGGGCGTCGATTCCGCGAGTGGCGAGCGTGGTGAGTTCGCCGGTCCGGCGGTCGGTGAGCTGCGCGGGGCCGAGCAGGGTCGCGTGGTCGATCAGCCGCATGCGCAGGGTGGACTTCACCTCCGCCGCGGCCCGGTGGGCGCACAGTTCGGTGAGCCAGGAGACCAGGGCGCGGCCGACCGCGACCCCGGCGAGCAGCAGCAGCGGGGTGCGCAGTTCGCCGGTGCCGAGGCCGTCCTGGAACCCGCCGACCACGATCTTCGCGAGGAGCATCGCCTGGGCGATGACCAGCCCCGCGCCGATCAGGCCCAACAGGACGGAGACGGCGAGGAAGACGCGGGTGGCACGGGCGTACCGCAGCAGCCGCGGGTCGACGGGTTTCACGTGAAACAGCCCCTCGTGTCGCTCAGTGCGCTTCGGCGATGTGCTGGGTGCCGATCCGCTTGCGGAACACCCAGTACGTCCAGCCCTGGTAGAGCACGACCAGAGGTGCCGCGATCCCTGCGCACCAGGTCATGATCTTCAGCGTGTAGGGGGTTGAGGACGCGTTCTCGACCGTCAGGCTCCACGCCGGGTCCAGCGAGGAGGGCATGACGTCCGGGAAGAGCGTCAGGAAGAGGGTCGCCACTACGGCGACGACCGTGACCCCGGACAGCGCGAACGCCCAGCCCTCCCGTCCGCGCAGGTTCGCGCCCAGCGCCCCGAGCAGTGCCAGCACGGCGACGATCGCGGCGGCCAGGCTCGCGGCATCCCCGCCGTCCCCTTGCGTCCACGCCAGGAAGCCCACGGCGAGCACCGCGGTGACCGCGCCCGCGCCGGTGGCGAAGCGGCGGGCCCGCGCGCGGATGTCGCCGAGGGTCTTGAGCGACGCGAAGACCGCACCGTGGAAGGTGAAGAGGCTGAGCGTGACCAGGCCGCCGAGCAGCGCGTACGGACCGAACAAGTCCCAGACCTGCCCGGTGTACTCGCCGGACCGGTCGATCGCCACGCCGTGCACGATGTTGGCGAAGGCCACGCCCCACAGGAACGCGGGGATGAGAGAGGTCCAGAAGATGGCCCGCTCCCAGGTGGTCTGCCAGCGCTCGTCGGTGCGCTTGGCGCGGTACTCGAAGGCGACGCCGCGGACGATCAGGCAGACCAGGATCACCAGCAGCGGCAGGTAGAAGCCGGAGAAGAGGGTGGCGTACCAGTCGGGGAAGGCGGCGAAGGTCGCGCCGCCCGCGGTGAGCAGCCAGACCTCGTTGCCGTCCCAGACCGGGCCGATGGTGTTGATCAGCACCCGCCGCTCGGGGCGGTCGCGGGCGAGCAGCCGGGTCAGGACGCCGACGCCGAAGTCGAAGCCCTCGAGGAAGAAGTAGCCGGTCCACAGGACGGCGATGAGGACGAACCAGACGTCGTGGAGGTGCATGCCGTCGTCTCCCTAGTACGAGAAGGCCATCGGGCGGTCGGCATCGCTGTCGCCGCCGATCTTCGTGGGCGACATCAGGTCGTCCTCGGTGAGTTCGGGGGGCCCGGCCTTGGCGTACTTCACCAGGAGCTTGACCTCGACGACGGCGAGGACGGCGTAGAGCGCGGTGAAGACGACCAGCGAGATCACCACCTCGGCGGTGGAGACACCGGGGGAGACCGCGTCGGAGGTGCGCAGCACCCCGTACACGACCCAGGGCTGCCGGCCGGTCTCGGTGAAGATCCAGCCCCAGGAGTTGGCGATCAGCGGGAAGCCCATGGTGAGCAGCCCGATCCGCCAGTACCAGCGGGACAGCGATGGGCTGAGGACGGTGCTCTTCGTGAGCATCAGGTGGGGCGGCTCGTCGTCGCCGGTGCGCCGGCTCTCGGCGAGCCAGAACTTCCGCCGGGTGAGCCAGAGTCCGGCGAGGCCGACCGCGAAGGAGGTCATGCCGAAGCCGATCATCCAGCGGAAGCCCCAGTAGGCGGTGGGGATGTTGGGCCGGTAGTCGCCGGGGCCGTACTTGAGCTGCTCGGCCTTGTTCACGTCGTTGATGCCGGGGACGTACGAGCTGAAGTTGTCGTCGGCGAGGAAGGACAGCAGGCCGGGGACCTCGACGGCCACGGTGTTGTGGCCCTTCTCCACGTCCCCGTAGGCGAAGATCGAGAAGGGGGCGGGCGCCTCGCCGTCCCACAGGGCCTCGGCGGCGGCCATCTTCATCGGCTGCTGCTTGAACATGACCTTGCCGAGCAGGTCGCCGCTGACGGCGGTGAGCAGTCCGGCCACCACCGCGGTGACCAGGGCCAGTCGCAGCGAGGTCTTCATGACGGCGACGTGCTTCCTGCGGGCCAAGTGGTAGGCCGCGATGCCCATCATGAAGGCGGCGCCGGTGAGGAAGGCGGCGGTGAGGGTGTGGAAGACCACGACGAGGGTGGTGTTCTGGGTCAGCACCGCCCAGATGTCGGTGAGTTCGGCGCGCCCGGTGGCCTTGTTGTAGCGGTAGCCGACCGGGTGCTGCATCCAGGAGTTGGCCGCCAGGATGAAGTACGCCGACAGGATCGTGCCGAGGGAGACCATCCATATGCAGGCCAGGTGGATCCTGCGGGGCAGCTTGTCCCAGCCGAAGATCCACAGGCCGATGAAGGTCGACTCGAAGAAGAAGGCGATGAGCGCCTCGAAGGCCAGCGGGGCGCCGAAGACGTCGCCGACGAAGCGGGAGTAGTCCGACCAGTTCATGCCGAACTGGAACTCCTGGACGATGCCGGTCACCACGCCCATGGCGATGTTGATCAGGAAGAGCTTGCCCCAGAACTTGGTGGCCCGGAGGTAGGTGTCCTTGCCCGTGCGGACCCAGGCCGTCTGCAGGCCGGCGGTCAGGGCCGCGAGGGAGATCGTCAGGGGGACGAAGAGGTAGTGGTAGACGGTGGTGATGCCGAATTGCCAACGGGCGACGGCAACGGAGTCGAGTGCCAGCTCCACGCCACGCCTCCTTATCCTGGTGCGCTTGTGAAAGTGAACGCATTCACAAGCTCAGTATGACGTACATACTTTCGCCCCCTCACACCGGGGGGTGGGAGGGGGCGAAAGGGGTCGAAGCACCAGATCAGAGCCGCCGTGGCAGCCGCCGGAAGCGCGCTACGGCACTACAGCTCCTTGCGGAAGGCCTCGGCCGTGCGCAGCAGCACGTCGTTGGCACCGGTCTCGCCGATCGTGATCCGCACGCCCTCACCGGCGAACGGGCGCACGCTGACCCCCGCGCTCTCGCACCGCGCGGCGAAGTCCGTCGTGTGCTCCCCCAGCCGCAGCCAGACGAAGTTGGCCTGCGTCACCGGGACCGTCCAGCCCTGTGCGGTCAGCGCCTCGTACACCCGGACCCGCTCCGCGACCAGCGCGTCCACCCGGTCCAGCAGCGCCTCCTCGGCGCGCAGCGAGGCCACCGCCGCGTCCTGGGCGAGCTGGCTGACGCCGAAGGGGACGGCGGTCTTGCGCAGCGCGGCCGCCACCGGCTCGTGCGCGATCGCGAAACCGACGCGCAGGCCGGCCAGGCCGTACGCCTTGGAGAAGGTGCGCAGCACGGCGACATTGGGCCGGTCCCGGTAGACCTCGACGCCGTCGGGCACCTCGGGGTCGCGGATGAACTCCTTGTACGCCTCGTCCAGGACGACCAGCACGTCGGAGGGGACGCGGTCGAGGAAGCGCTCCAGCGCGGCACGGCGGACCACGGTGCCGGTGGGGTTGTTGGGGTTGCAGACGAAGACCAGCCGGGTGCGTTCGCTGATCGCGTCCGCCATCGCGTCCAGGTCGTGCGTCTCCTCGGCGTCCAGCGGGACGGGCACCGCGGACGCGCCGCTGATCCGCGTGATGATCGGATAGGCCTCGAAGGACCGCCAGGCGTAGACGACCTCGTCGCCGGGGCCCGAGGTGGCCTGCAGCAACTGCTGGGCCACGCCGACCGATCCGGTGCCGGTCGCGATGTGCTCCACGGGAACGGCGAAACGGTCCGCCAGCTCGGCCTGGAGCGCGGTGCAGGCCATGTCGGGATAGCGGTTGAAGCTCCCCGCGGCGGCCGTGACCGCCTCGAGGACACCGGGCAGCGGCGGGTAGGGATTCTCGTTGGAGGACAGCTTGTAAGCCGTCACGCCGTCCTCCACCGCCGGGGGTCGACCCGGCTTGTAGGTGGGGATACCGTCCAGTTCGCGGCGCAGTCGGGGGTTCATGCCCACACCATACGAGCGGCCCCCCGCTCTGGGGAGGCCCCTGATGTGCGCGAGTACCAGGGGGCGCCCGGCCGCGGTGGTGTGCTGGGCGGAGCGATGCGCGCCGGTGGCGCACGCGGTGGCGCGCATCCCTCGTAGGAGTGAGTTGATGCCGCTCCGGACCAGGGACCATTGCCCCCGCGATCCCGGCGGCCGGTCTCGTAACCAGCGGTCGAAACCCCATGCGACCTGCGCATTCAAGGCCCCGTCCCGGATCGCGGAACGCAGAAACGTCTCTGTCAATCCGCCACGCGGACCCCCCGCGAACGGACCACCCGAGCCCTACTATCACCACGCCATGACAGCAGCAGGGAACCACCAGGCGAACCGGCCCGTCGGACGCCGGCTGGAGCGGGCGGGCATCAGGGACGTGGCCGCCGCGGCCGGTGTCTCGATCACCACTGTCTCCGACGCGCTCAACGGCAAGGGCCGGCTGCCCGACGCCACCCGCGCACATGTCCGTGAGGTCGCCGACCGGCTGGGCTACCGCCCCTCGGCCGCCGCCCGCACGCTGCGCACCGGCCGGTCGGGGCTCATCGGGCTGACCGTGACCACCTACGGGGAAGAACCTTTCACCTTCACCGAGTTCGCCTACTTCGCCGAGATGGCCAGGGCCGCCACCTCCGCCGCGCTCGCCCGCGGATACGCCCTGGTCATCCTGCCCGCCTCGTCCCGCCACGACGTGTGGAGCAACGTGGCGCTCGACGGCACCGTCGTGATCGACCCCTCCGACCACGACCCGATGGTCACCGAACTCGTCCGGCAGGGCATCCCCGTGGTCAGCGACGGCCGCCCGGCCGGCAGCCTGCCCGTCCAGGCCTGGGTCGACAACGACCACGAGGCCGCCGTGCTCGGCATCCTGGAACATCTGGCCGAGGCCGGCGCCCGCCGGATCGGCCTGCTCACCGGCACCAGCACGGACACCTACACCCGGCTGTCCACCAGCGCCTACCTGAGCTGGTGCGAGCGGATCGGGCAGGAACCGGTGGTCGAGTCCTACCCGGCCCACGACCCCTGCGCCGGGGCCGTCGCCGCCGACCGCCTCCTCGCCCGCCCCGACCGGCCCGACGCGGTCTACGGCCTCTTCGACCCCAACGGCACCGACCTGCTGGCCGCCGCCCGGCGCTACGGGCTGCGCGTCCCGGAGGACCTGCTGCTGGTGTGCTGCAGCGAGAGCATGGTCTACGCGACCACCGAGCCGCCCATCACCACCCTCTCCCTGAAACCGGGGCGTATCGGCACCGCCGTGGTCCAGCTGCTCATCGACGCCATCGAGGGCGTGGACGGCGGCCGCCCGGTCCAGCAGGTCATGCCGACCGACCTCATCGTCCGCACCTCCTCCCAGCGACGCTCCCCCCGCACCACGGTGAACCCGCCGCGTGGACCCTCCGGGGGCTGAGCGGTACGTGCTCCGTGCCGGCCGGGCGGCCGGGGGACGGCGGCGGAACCGGAAACCCATGCGGAGCCGTATCCTCCGGGGGCGCGAGGGGCCCGCCCCGGGGGGATTTGTCCCGACCAGATGAAATCGCTATCACCAGGTGTGTCACGCCACGACATCGTCATTCCTATGATGGGCGGATGGCGGCGCGACGGTGGAGGGTTCGATGACTCAGGGGGCAGGTCAGGGACCCATGCTCGGCACGGGGTTCGGCGGGCATCCGCAGGGGGCGGAGGCCGCGGCCCAGAGCGCGCCACCGGCGCCTCCCGGCCCCCAGTCCGGCTACGAGCCCACACTCGTCGAAGAGATCCCGCTGCCCGAGGAGTACACGCCCACCCAGCGCGACCTCCCGGTCATCAGCGCCTCCGACGAACCGCCGCTCGGCCCGCTCTACGTCGTCGGCGACGTCCACGGCTACCTCGGCGAGCTCTGCGACGCCCTCTACGCGGTCGGGCTGATCGATGCCGAAGGCCACTGGGCGGCCGGCAACGCCCGCCTGTGGTTCCTCGGCGACTTCACCGACCGCGGCCCGGACGGCGTCGGCGTCATCGACCTGGTCATGCAGCTGTCCGCCGAGGCCGCCGCGGCCGGCGGCTACACCCGCGCCCTCATGGGCAACCACGAGCTGCTGCTCTACGGCGCCCACCGCTTCGGCGACACACCGGTGAACTCCGCCGGCGGCACCGCCACCTTCCTGGCCGCCTGGCGCCTCAACGGCGGCCAGACCAGCGACATGGAGCGGCTCCAGGACCACCACATCGCCTGGATGTCCCGGCTGGACGCGGCCACCCTCGCCGACGGCCACCTCCTGCTGCACTCCGACACCACCGCCTACCTGGAGTACGGCGAGACCATCGACGCCATGAACGACGCCGTCACCGGCATCCTCCAGCGCGGCGACGCCGACGAGTGCTGGGAGCTGTTCCGCAAGTTCACCCGGCGCTTCGCCTTCCGCGGCGAGGACGGGGCGCAGGCGGCGCGGGAACTGCTCGACACCTACGGCGGCCGGCGCGTCGTGCACGGCCACAGCCCCATCCCGTACCTGCTCGGCGAGGCCGGCGGCGAGCACACCGCGGACTCCCCCGACCGGACGACCGTCATCGAGGGACCGCACGTCTACGCAGACGACCTCGCGGTCGCGATGGACGGCGGGGTGACCATGGACGGCAAACTCCTGGTCGCACGCCTGCCGTTGTAGCCCCCGAAACCCCCATTTTCCGGAAACACTCTGTCACCCCGTCACCTCCGCGCTCTACCATCGGGGTATCCGTAGGCAGCTTCTCCTCCGCTTCCGCCCAGCCGGTCCGGAACTCCAGCGCGGACTTCGGGGCGGCACCGGAGACGGAGCATCGGGGGATGCACATGAACAGCGCTCCACATCTGCTCACCGAGGACCGCCCGGAGTTCGAGCGCGCCCTCGACACGGCTCTGCACTCGGAGAGCACCCGGGCCGCCCTCGCGGACGCCCGGAACCCGCTCAACACCGAGCAGTTGCGCACCATGGCGCTCAGCGCCACCGCGACCATTTCCGCCTGCGCGGCGCCGGAGTACGAGAGTTACGTCAAAGCCCGCGAGGCGCTGTCCGAGCAACGCCGCGAACGGCGGGTCGCCGCCGTCTCCGGCATCGGCTACGCGGCCGCCGCACCGGGCGTCGCCGACGGCTCGGGGGCCGGGCTGTTCGCGATCGTCGCCGTCCTCACACCCGTGCTCGCCGGCACCGCCGCCATGATCTTCCTGGTACTGGGCTACGCCCTGGCGCTCGGCCATCCCGAGCCGGACATCGCCCCTCCCCTGCGCCAGGCCGGCTGGCTCTTCGCGGCGGTCGCCGCCTGCGGGATCGTCGTCGGCATGATCGGCCTGCTCCTCACGGCCCTGCGCAACGACCCCACCGCCGAGAGCGACCACCCGCCCGACGAACCGCCCGAGGTCGCCGCGGCACGCGAGATCTGGCGCCGGGCCCTGCTGGAACGCGGCCTCCAGCCCTTCCTGGAGGCCGCCCTGGCCAAGACCGCCGGCTCCGCCCAGCCCCCACCGGACCGCCGGGGCGACGACAACCACCGCATGCCGCGCCTGGGTTACTCCCGCCCCGACTTCAGCAGCCCCGGCCCCGAGTCCTCCCCGGAACCCGGGCACCGGTTCACCAGCCCCGACTTCTCCAGCCCCGACTTCTCCAGTCCGGACTACGGCGGCCCCGACCACGCCCCCAACTGAAGGTGGCGGACGGCCCCCGCTCCCGCGTCGCCGCGGGAGCGGGGCCGTGTCGTTCCGCCGCGTGCGGGGTGGGCTCAGTCCGCCAGCGGCAGGTACACGCGGTTGCCCGCGGCGGCGAACTCCTCGGACTTCTCCGCCATGCCGGCCTCGATCTCCTCGGCCGTGGCGCCGTGCTGCCGCCGGATGTCCTGGGAGATCTTCATCGAGCAGAACTTCGGGCCGCACATGGAGCAGAAGTGCGCGGTCTTCGCCGGTTCGGCCGGCAGCGTCTCGTCGTGGAAGGCCCGTGCCGTGTCCGCGTCGAGGGCCAGGTTGAACTGGTCCTCCCAGCGGAACTCGAAGCGGGCGTCGGACAGGGCGTCGTCCCAGTCCTGCGCGCCGGGGTGGCCCTTGGCGAGGTCGGCGGCATGGGCGGCGATCTTGTAGGTGATCACGCCGGTCTTGACGTCGTCGCGGTCGGGCAGGCCCAGGTGCTCCTTGGGGGTGACGTAGCAGAGCATGGCCGTGCCCCACCAGGCGATCATCGCGGCGCCGATGCCGGAGGTGATGTGGTCGTAGGCGGGTGCGATGTCGGTGGTCAGCGGGCCGAGAGTGTAGAACGGCGCCTCCTCGCAGATCTCCTGCTGAAGTCTCACGTTGTCGGCGATCTTGTGCATCGGCACATGCCCCGGCCCCTCGATCATCGTCTGCACACCGTGCCGCTTGGCGACGCTGTTGAGCTCGCCGAGCGTGCGCAGTTCCGCGAACTGCGCCTCGTCGTTGGCGTCCGCGATGGAGCCGGGGCGCAGCCCGTCACCGAGGGAGTACGTGACGTCATAGGCGGCGAGGATCTCGCAGAGCTCGTCGAAGTGCTCGTAGAGGAAGCTCTCCTTGTGGTGGGCGAGGCACCAGGCCGCCATGATCGAGCCGCCGCGGGAGACGATGCCGGTCTTGCGGCGGGCGGTGAGCGGGACGTACCGCAGCAGGACTCCCGCGTGCACGGTCATGTAGTCGACGCCCTGCTCGGCCTGCTCGACGACCGTGTCCTTGTAGATCTCCCAGGTCAGCTCCTCGGCCTTGCCGTCGACCTTCTCCAGGGCCTGGTAGAGGGGGACGGTGCCGATGGGGACGGGGGAGTTGCGCAGCACCCACTCACGGGTGGTGTGGATGTTGCGGCCGGTGGACAGGTCCATGACCGTGTCGGCGCCCCAGCGGGTGGCCCAGGTCATCTTCTCCACCTCCTCCTCGATGGAGGAGGTGACGGCAGAGTTGCCGATGTTGGCGTTGACCTTCACCAGGAACCGCTTGCCGATGATCATCGGCTCGGTCTCCGGGTGGTTGACGTTCGCCGGCAGCACCGCGCGGCCCGCCGCGATCTCCTCGCGGACGACCTCGGGCGGGACGTTCTCGCGGATCGCGGCGAACTCCATCTCCGGGGTGATCTCGCCGCGCCGGGCGTACGCGAGCTGGGTGACCGCCTGCCCGCCCTGTCCGCGCCGGGGCGGGCGCGGACGGCCGGGGAAGACGGCGTCCAGGTTGCGCAGCCCGCCGCGGGGGAAGGTGTGCCTGACGCCGTCGTCCTCGGGGCGGACGGGGCGGCCCGGGTACTCCTGCGTGTCGCCGCGGGCGGCGATCCAGTTCTCCCGCAACGGCGGGAGGCCGCGGCGGACGTCGGTGGTGACGTTCGGGTCGGTGTACGGACCGGAGGTGTCGTACAGCGTCACGTCCCGGCCGTCGGTGAGGTGCACCCGGCGGACGGGGACCTCGATGTCCGGGCGGGACCCCGTCACATAGGCCTTGTGCGGGCCGATTTCGCGCGCGCCTGCATTCTGCATGGTCATGAAACCCACTCCCTACGCCGGCATTACCCGGTAACAGGTTCAGCGGTCGGCGCAGCTGGTGGCCTTCGGCCGGTCAGCGCCCTCTCAGCCCGGTGCTCCGAGCTCCCGCGGTGTGCAAAGCGGGCACAACGCTAGCGGGTCTTCTCCAGCGCGCACCAGCGGGCCTTGGCATGATCGGCGGGTGGACTCACCTCATGCGCACCCTCAGCCCCACGGCCACAGCCATGGCCACGGCCACGGCCACGGTCCCGTGCCGCCGGTCTCCCGGCATCTGCGGAAGGTCATCGCCGCGGTGCTGATCCCGTTCATCGCCGCGGTGGTGGTCGGCCTGGTGGTGCTCTGGCCCAACGGAGTGCCGGCCCACAAGCGCACGGGCGTCGGGTTCGACCAGCAGACGCAGTCGGGCCGGGTGGTGCGGGTCGAGAACGTCAACTGCGCGGACGTCAACGCCGTGCCGAACAGCCCCGCCCAGCCCAGCGCGGCACCGTCCGGCGGGCCGTCCCCCACCCCGTCGGCCCCGCCGTCGATCTGCGAGCGGGCGACCATCGAGGTCACCTCCGGCAAGGACACCGGCCGCACCTTCACCGAGATCGTGCAGCCGACCCAGACCCGGCACTACACACAGGGGCAGAAGGTCCTCCTCTCCTACGCGCCCGCCGCGCCCAAGGAGTTGCAGTACTCGGTCGCCGACGTGGACCGGTCGCTGCCGTTGTGGCTGCTGGCCGGGCTCTTCGCCGCCGCGGTGGTCCTGGTCGGGCGGCTGCGCGGGATCCTGGCACTGGTGGCGCTGATCATCAGCTTCGCGGTGCTGACGCTGTTCATCCTCCCGGCGATCCTGCACGGCAGCGATCCGCTGCTGGTGGCGGTCGTCGGCGGCAGCGCCATCATGCTGATCGCGCTCTACATGTGCCACGGCCTCAACGCCCGTACCTCGGTGGCCGTCCTCGGCACGCTCTGCTCACTGCTGCTGATCGCGCTGCTGGGCTCGGTGTTCATCGACTGGGCGGTGCTCAGCGGCAACACCTCGGACGAGACCGGGCTGATCCACGACCTCTATCCGGGCATCGAGATCCACGGCCTGCTGCTGGCGGGCATCGTCATCGGGTCGCTCGGTGTCCTGGACGATGTGACGGTCACCCAGACCTCGGCCGTGTGGGAGCTGCGGGACGCCGATCCGGGCGCCGGCCGGCGGAAGCTGTACCGGGCGGCGATGCGCATCGGCCGTGACCACATCGCCTCGGTGGTCAACACCCTGGTGCTGGCGTACGCGGGTGCCGCACTCCCGCTGCTGCTGCTCTTCTCCATCGCGCAGCGCGGCGTGCTGGCGGTGGCCGGCAGCGAGTTGGTCGCCGAGGAGATCGTGCGGACCCTGGTCGGCAGCATCGGGCTGGTGGTGGCCGTGCCGCTGACGACCGCGCTGGCCGCGCTGGTGGTGTCGGCGGACCGCTCCGGGGGGGACACTGTCCCCACGGGCGGCGGGCGGCGCCGGCGCCGCGCGCGGTGAAGCACCGAGGTACGGGGGTGGGCAGCGTGATCGGGCTTCAGGGGAGGGTGACCGGCACGGTGGGCCCGGGGCTGGTCGGCGAGGTGATCGTGCAGGTCCGCGGGGGTGCGGAGGCCTTCCTCGCGTACCCGGCCACCGAGGGGGAGCGCATCGGGAAGGGCACGGTCGTGGTGGTCGTCGAGTACCTGCCGCCGCGGACCGTGTACGTCGCGCCCGCGTACGGCTGACCGGGACGGGCGCGTTCGTATCAAGAACGCGACAAGGATGCGCCAGGATCTTCCCGTGCGTCTTGCGCAGGCGCACACTCCCGTACGCGGCCCCGATCGGGGCCAATCGTAAGGGGGCGTATGCCGATGGTGATCGGCGTCGCGGCGGGCGCGGTGCTCGTCGCTCTCATCATCCTGATCGTGCTGTTCCGGCTCATGTGGCGGGTCGCCGAGCCGAACGAGGCACTGGTCATATCGGGTTCCAAACACCGCACCGACGGCGTGGGGGAGGGCATGGGGTTCCGCGTCGTCACCGGTCGCGGGACGCTGGTGATGCCCGGTGTCCAGGTGGTGCGGAAGCTGTCGCTGGACCTCAACGAGGCCGAGCTGAACGTGGACTGCGTCACGCAGCAGGGCATCCCGCTCAAGGTGCACGGCGTGGTCATCTTCAAGGTCGGCGACGACACCGTGTCGATCGCCAACGCCGCACGGCGTTTCCTGGACCAGCAGAAGTTCATGCCCGAGCGGGTGCACAACGTCTTCGCCGGTCATCTGCGCTCCATCGTGGGCGGGTTGACGGTGGAGCAGATGATCCGCGACCGGGAGCGGCTGACGGCCGAGACCCGGGCGGCGTCGGGTTCGGAGATGGAGAAGCTCGGCCTGATCATCGACTCGCTGCAGATCCACGAGATCGTCGACCCGACCGGGTACATCAAGAACCTCTCGGCCCCGCACGCCGCCGCCGTCCACCGCGACGCACGTATCGCGCAGGCGGAGGCGGACCGGCTGGCCACCGAGGCCGAGCAGCAGGCGGCGGCCCGCATGGCGGAGGCCACCCGGGACAGCCAGATCCTCCAGGCCGGCTACACGGCCGAACGGGACAAGGCCACCGCATCCGCGCAGCAGGCGGGCCCGCTCGCCGAGGCGGCGGCCCGGCAGGAGGTCGTGGTCCAGGAGACCAGGGTCGCCGAACTCGAGGCGCAGCGGCGCGAGCAGCAGCTGCAGGCGGATGTCCGCAAGCCGGCGGACGCCTCCGCGTACGAGAAGCGGACGCTGGCCGAGGCCGAGCGCGACGCGCGGATCTCGGCGGCCGAGGCGAAGGCCAGGGAGACGGAGCTGGCCGCCATCGCCGAGGCGAACCGGGTGAAGACCGCCGCCGCGGCCCAGGCGGAGCAGACCAAGATCAACGGTGAGGCGACCGCCGCGGCCACCCGGGCCACGGGTGAGGCCGAGGCCGCGGCCACTCAGGCCCGCGGTCTGGCGGAGGCCGAGTCCGCCCGGGCGAAGGGTCTGGCGGAGGCCGACGCGATCAAGGCGCGGGCCGCCGCGCTGGCGGAGAACCAGGAGGCGGTCGTCGCCCAGCAACTGGCCGAGAACTGGCCGGAGATCGTCCGGGCCGGCGCGTCCGCCTTCGGCAACGTCGACCACATGGTGCTGCTCAACGGCGCCGACGGCATGTCCGAGATGTTCGCCAAGGCGCTCACCATGGGCGGCACGGGCCTGGGGCTGGCCCGCCAGCTGCTCGCCCAGATGAACGGTGGGGCCGAGCCGTCGTCCAATGGCTCGGCGCCGCAACGCCCCGAGCGCGTCCCGCTCCAGGACTGAGCGGAGCGCTCCCGCGGGGTCCGGTCGTCTCCGGGCCCCGCGGGGTCACCACTTGTCGCGGGAGTCCGACGACGAGGTGACCTTCTTCACCACGAACACCAGGCCGCCGACCAGCGCCACGAAGATCAGCACCTTGAACAGCAGCCAGAACAGGAAGCCGACCGCACTCGCGATCATGCCGCCGAAGACCACGATCGCGATCACCGGCACCGCGACCCACTTGACCCACCAGGGCACGCCCTCGAACAGCTTCACCGTTTCCTCCTCCGTATCGTCCTTGGTCCCAAGGCTAGGGCCGCGGGGGTCCGGTGCGGAGGCCCGGTGGACCCCATCCGCCCCTGACCGTCCCCCTACGGGACCCGGGGTGCGGCCCTCATCCCTCGGGCGGCGAGAAGACCACCAGGACCCGCAGGTCCTCGCTGACATGGTGGAAGCGGTGCGGCACCCGGGCCGGCACATAGACCACGCTGCCCCGCGCGACCTGCGTCGTCTCCTCCCCCACGGTGATCAGCGCGCGGCCGCTCACCACGAGGTAGATCTCGTCCTGGGCATGCGGTTTCTGCGGATCGAGCTCGCCGGCCCCCAGCGCGTACAGCCCGGCGGACATGTTCCGCTCCCGCAGGAAGCTCAGATACGCGCCGTCGTTGGCGGCGCGCTCGGCCTCCAGGTCGTCCAGCCGGAACACCTTCACTTGCCCGCTCCCTTACACCCCTGTGCCTGCGCGATCACTTCTGCGACGATCTCAGCCATGATGAACTTCGTCGTCAAGACGCTCGCGAACGCCGGGGCCCTGCTGGTGGCCATCTGGCTCGTGGGCAACATCACGCTCACCGGTGACGACACCGCGCACAGAGCGCTCACCCTGGTCCTGGTCGCCCTGGTCTTCGGCCTGGTCAACTGGCTGGTGAAGCCGTTGCTGAAGCTGCTCTCGTTCCCCCTGCTGATCCTCACCCTGGGATTGTTCACCCTGGTGGTGAACGCCCTGATGCTGCTGCTGACCTCCTGGCTGTCCGGGAAGCTGGATCTCGACTTCCACGTCGAGGGCTTCTGGGCTGCCGTTCTCGGCGGTCTGATCATCAGCATCGTGTCCTGGGCGCTGAACATGGTCCTGCCCGACGAGGACTGAGCGCGGAAGCTGCATCATGGAGGCCATGAGCGCTGCGTCGTCGCCCCGCACCCCGTTCCGGGTGTGCTTCGTCTGCACCGGCAACATCTGCCGGTCGCCCATGGCCGAGCACGTCTTCCGCGCTCGCGTCGAGGAGGCCGGGCTCGACGGCCTGGTCGTGGTCGACAGCGCGGGCACCGGCTCCTGGCACGAGGGGGACGGCGCCGACCACCGCACGGTGTCCGTGCTCCGTGCCGCGGGATACGGGCACGAGCACGTGGCCCGGCAGTTCCAGCCCGAGTGGTTCGCCGGCCTGGACCTGGTCGTCGCCCTGGACGGCGGGCATCTGCGGGCCCTGCGGCGCCTCGCGCCGACCCCGGAGGACGCCGCCAAGGTACGGCTGCTGCGCAGCTGGGACCCGGCGGCCGCCGGCGCCGCGGACGGCGCCGGACTCGATGTACCCGACCCCTACTACGGGTACATGGACGGCTTCGAGCTCTGCCTGGAGATGTGCGAGGCCGCCGCCGGCGGCCTGCTGGACGCCGTGCGCGACGCCCTCGGCGAGCCCGCCCCGGCCCCGTGAACCGGCCCGCAGATCCCGGGGGTCCCGACGGCCGCGGCGGCCTTGCCGCTCGCGTGGCGGCCCTGCTGGGCCGGGACGCGGGCGAAGCGGTCCCGGTGGGCGGCGGTTCCATCTGCACGACGGCCCGGCTGAGGGTTCCCGACGGCCGCGCGGTCTTCGCCAAGACCCTCGACGGCGCCCCGGACGGCTTCTTCGCCGCCGAGGCGGCGGGACTGCGGCTGCTGGCCGGCTCCGGCACGGTCGCGGTGCCGGAGGTGCTGGCGGCCGACCGGCACACCCTGGTCCTGGAGTGGATCGAGCCCGGTCCGGCCACCCCGGCCCAGGCCGAGCGGCTGGGCCGCGAACTGGCCGCCCTGCACGGCGTGCGGGCCCCGGCCTGGGGCACCGCCGGTCCCGGCTTCATCGGCGGGCTCCCGCTGCCGTCCCCTGCCGGACGGCCGCCCACCGCCGCCGAGGACTGGCCCGCCTTCCACGCCAGGCACCGGCTGCTGCCCTTCCTGCGGCAGGCCGCCGACGGCGGGGCGATGGCCCCGGCCGACGTGCGGTCGGTGGAGCGGGTCTGCGAGCTGCTGCCGCGGATCGCGGGAGCCCCGCGGCCCCCCGCGCTGATCCACGGCGACCTGTGGTCCGGCAACGTCCTGTTCGCCGCCGACGGCCGCGCCCGGCTGGTCGACCCGGCCGCACAGGGCGGCCTCCCCGAGGCGGATCTGGCCATGCTGGAGCTGTTCGGCTGCCCGCAGTTGCCGCGCGTCCTCGCGGCGTACGAGGAGGTGCGCCCCGTACCGGGGCGGCAGGAGCGCCTGGCGCTGCACCAGTTGCACCCGCTGCTGGTGCACGCGGCCCTCTTCGGCGGCCACTACGGAGCCGCCGCCGGCCGCGCCGCCCGGGAGGCCCTGTCGCGGGCCTAGCGGGCGATCGGGTTGGATGGGCCGTACACCGACATGGTCCGCCGGTACGTTCGACGTGCCGGGGAGAACGAGGAGAGCGCGATGACGGAGTACGAGAACGCGCCCGGGGACAGCACCCGCAGCGTGCACGCCGGGCGCCCGGAAGCGCGGCCGCATGAGCCGGCGCTGCCCGGCCCGGTCTTCGCCGCGCACTTCCACCTGCCGGGCGACGTCACCGGCCCGTACACCTACGGCCGCGACGAGAACCCCACGTGGACCCGGCTCGAGGAGGCCATCTCCGCCCTGGAGTCCCCGGGCACCGACGCCGAGACGCTGGTCTTCTCCTCGGGCATGGGCGCGATCGCCTCCGTGCTGCTCTCCCAGGTGAGCACCGGGGACACCGTGGTGCTCCCCTCGGACTGCTACCAGGCCACCCGCTCCCTGCGGGGGCGCCTTGAGGAGTACGGGGTCGCGGTACGGCTCGCCCCGACCGCGGGCGACGCGCAGGCGGAGGTGCTCCAGGGCGCGAAGCTGCTGTGGATCGAGACCCCGTCCAACCCGGGCCTGGACGTGTGCGACATCCGGCGGCTGGCCGACGCGGCGCACGCCGCCGGCGCGCTGGTCGCCGTGGACAACACCCTGGCCACCCCGCTCGGCCAGCGCCCGCTCGACCTCGGCGCGGACTTCTCGGTGGCCAGCGGCACCAAGGCGCTGTCCGGCCACGGCGACCTGCTGCTGGGCTACGTGACCACCCGCCGCCCCGAACTCGCCGCCCAGGTACGGCTGTGGCGCAAGACCGTCGGCGCCATCCCGGGCCCGATGGAGGCCTGGCTGGCGCACCGCTCGCTGTCCACCCTCGCGCTGCGCGTGGACCGGCAGGCCGCCAACGCGCTGGCGCTGACCACCGCGTTGCTGGAGCGCCCCGAGGTCACCGACGTACGCCACCCCGGTCACCCGGAGGACCCGGCGCACACCGTCGCCGCCGCGCAGATGGCCCGCTTCGGCAGCGTCGTCTCCTTCACCCTCCCGGACAAGGCGCACGCCGAACGCTTCCTGTCCGCCCTGCTGTTGACGACCGAGGCGACGAGCTTCGGCAGCGTGACGAGCACGGCCGAGCGGCGGGCGCGCTGGGGTGGCGACGCGGTGCCCGAGGGCTTCGTGCGCTTCTCGGTGGGTGTGGAGGACGCGGCCGACATCGTGCGGGACGTGCTGCACGCGCTCGACACCGCCAAGTAGCGCCCACTGTTCATTCGGAACAGATATATCTACGTAGACGTCGCTACGCAGAATGGGTGGCCCGAGCCTCCCCCCTCGTGGCTCGGACCACCCTGGCTATACGCGCGGAGATCCGCTCGAACAAGGCTAGTTGACTCTGCGTCAGTGTCCAATCACAGTTGCGATGCAGACCTATCGATATATTTATAGTTGCGGGCACGACAAACGCTTCAAGGGAGCGGTTCCATGGATCTGGCTCTGCTGCGCACGTTCGTCACGGTGCACCGAGCCGGATCCTTCACCAGGGCCGCCCAGTTGCTGGGCCTGTCCCAGCCCGCGGTCACCAGCCAGATCCGGAGCCTGGAGCGGCAGGTCGGCCGCCCCCTGTTCCTGCGGCTGCCGCGCGGGGTCAGCCCCACTCCCGTCGGCGACGACCTGGCCCACAGGGTCGCCCCACACCTCGACGCCCTCATGGAGATCACCGAGGGGGATCTCGCCGAGGAGTCCGGCAACCGCACCGTCCATCTCGCCGGGCCGCCCACCTTCACCTCGCTGCGCGCCCTGCCCGCCCTCGCGCCGCTGGTCGCCGAGGGCCTGCAACTGCGCATAGCGCTCGCCGGCGAGGACGAGGCGCTGGCCGGTCTCGCCGCCGGGCACCACGACGTGTCGCTGGGCACCATCCGCCCGCGCGACCGGCTGCTGGCGGCCACCGCGCTGTGGGACGAGGAGCAGATCCTGGTCGCCGCGCCCGCCTGGCAGGAGCGCATCGGCGGCCCGCAGGCGGTGCACACCCACGGGGCGCGGGCCCTGGACGACGTCCCGGTGATCTCCTACGACGAGGGCATGCCGCTGCTCGACCACTACTGGTCGGCGGTCTTCGACAGCAGCCCCGCCATCGTGCCCGCGGTGGTGGTGCCGGACCTGCGGGCGGTGCTGGAGTGCGTGGTGGCCGGGGTCGGCATGGCCGTGCTGCCGCGCTACCTGTGCTGCGAGGCGCTGACCGAGGGAGTCGCCGCGGCGCTGCTGGAGCCGCCGGTGCCCCCGCTGCGCACCTACTTCCTCTCCGTGCGCGCCGGGACGCTCGCCCTGCCGCACATAGCGCGGGTGCACGATCAGCTCGTGCGCGCCGCGACCGGCTGGTGAGCACGCGCCGGGCGGCCGCCGGGTGACATCCGAGGGAACGGCGCGTTCCGATTCGCCGTCCCGGAGGCGTTTGCCGTCTCCCGTGCCGCGGCAGATCTCAGGCATGGCCCCGGACACCGGAACACCCGCCCCACCCGCTCCGCCGACCGCCCCGGCCACCCGGCCCGTGGTCAAGCGCACCGCCCGCGCCATCCTGCTGGACGGCGACTCCCTCGTCCTCATCAAGCGCACCAAGCCCGGCCTCAGCCCGTACTGGGTCACCCCCGGCGGCGGCGTGGAGGCCGGGGACGCCACCGTGGTGGAGGCCCTCCACCGCGAGCTCGACGAGGAACTGGGCGCCAAGGTCACCGACGTCGTCCCCGCCTTCGTCGACACCGTCGAGCACATCGCGGGCGACGGCTCGCACGGCGTGAAGGTGCAGCACTTCTTCGTCTGCCGGCTGGCGTCGATGGACCCGGCCCGGCGACACGGCCCCGAGGTGGACGAGCCCTCGGGGACGTACGAGATCGTGCATGTGCCCTTCAGCCGGGTCGGGCTCGCCTCGGTGGAGGTCGTCCCGCTCACCCTGCGGCACTACCTGGACGGCAACATCGAGGGCGTGCTGGGACTGCTCTCCTCCGACCTGGGCTGATCCGGGCCGGACGCTGGTGGGGCAACGTTTTTCCTCGTGAGGTGGGAGCCCGGGGCCGAGGGGGACGCGGTGGATCAGTCGCCGGCCGCGACCAGTTCCTCGATCAGGTCGTGTCGGATGCGCTGTGAGGGGATGCCGCTGCGCAGCAGGCTGTCCACGCCGCTGCGGATCATCCCGGGCGGGCCGCTCAGGTAGGCGTCGAACTCCGGCCAGGGCCCGTACTGGTGGACGATCTCCGGCAGTTGACCGTGCAGACTGCCGGGGCCGCCCTCGGAGACCACCGGGCGCACCGACAGCCAGGGGTGCTCGCGGTCCAGCCGCAGCAGGGTGTCGAGGTCGTACAGGTCGTGGTCGCTGCGGGCGCCGTAGAAGACCTCCATGGCGCGCCGCCGGCCGTGCTCGGCGACGTCCTCCACCAGCGCCTTGATGGGGGCGATGCCGGTGCCGCCGCCGAGGCAGAGCAGACCGTTGTCGGCGCTGTGGTCGACCACCATGGAGCCGGACGGGGGTCCGAGCCGGACGATGTCGCCCGGCCGGGCGCGGTGCACCAGCGCCCTGCTCACCCAGCCGGCCGGAACGGCCTTGACGTGGAAGAGGAGCAGGCCGTCGGCCCGCGGGGCGGACGCGAAGGAGTAGTGCCGCCACACGCGCGGCCACCAGGGGGTCTCCAGCGTCGTGTACTGCCCGGCGAGGAAGGGGTAGGGCTGGTCGGGCCGCACGGTGACCACGGCTATGTCGGGGGTGCGCAGCTCGTGCGAGACGATCTCGGCGTGCCACCAGGGCGGCGCGTGCTTCTCGTCGGCGGCCGCGGCGTCGATCATGATCTGCGAGATCGCGGTGTAGGCGCGGACCCAGGCGGCCTCGACCTCGTCGTCCCAGATGTCGGCGGCATAGCGGGTCAGGGCGCCGATCAGGCACTCGCCGACGGCCGGGTAGTGCTCGGGGCGGGTGCCGTACTTGCGGTGCCCGCGGCCGAGATGGGCCAGGTATTCGGTCAGCGTCTCGGCGTCGTCGATGTGTTCTGCGGCGGTAAGAAGCGCTCTCAGCAATCGGTCCCGCTGGGCGTCCATCGCCGCCGGGAAGAGTTCGCGCAATTCCGGGTGCCGTATGAACAAAAGCGCATAGAAATACGACGTCGTTTTGTCAGCGACGGGGCCCACGGTTTCCATGGTCCTGCGGATCAGTACCGCGTCGGGGCTCGGCCCCGACGCGGGGCCCGGCTCCGCGCGGGGCGACGGATCGGGGGCCGGCAAGGTCGGCGGGGGCGGTGGGGGCGGGGGCGGATCCGGGATCGGCGGGGGCGCGGCGGCGACGCCGCCACCGGCCCCCGGCCGTGCGGATATCCGGCCGGCACCCGTTCCCACCGGCCGTATCGTCCGCACCGGCCTGCTGGGCATCCCGCTCCCGGGGCCCCCTGCGTCCGTGCCGCCCGCCGCGCCATCGTGGTGCGGCCGCGGCCCCTCGGGGGCCCGGCGGGGGCTGAACCATCCGTCGCTGTCGGCGTCGGCCCCCTTGCCGGGCCCGGCCGCGTTCGTGGTCAGAGCGTCCATGATCAGCTTCGCCTCGAGCTTCTCCCGGTCGGTGTCCGTCGTCGGCACACGTTCTGCGCGGAGAGCCTGCCAGGCGCGTCATGCCGAAGGGACAAATAGCCGGAAGTACGGGAAACGCGGATACGAATCCCGTTAGGCTCGGTTACCTACGGTCTCCGCCCATTGCCGTGGGCATGCGTGCCGATGGGAATTCACACGTCACCCCGTGACGAGTGCATATGCTTCCCGCAAATCACGACCGGCGTAGGCGTGGGTCGCCAGGCCGCTCACGTGGTGGTCGCCGTTGACGGCCACCGAGACCGGCACCGCAGCGAAGAGCGCGGTGTCCGACATCGAGTCCCCGTACGCCACGCACTCCCGCCGGCTCACCCCGTACCGGGCGCACAGCTCGTCCGCCGCCGTCACCTTGGACTGCGGCAGCAGGATGCCCGACCGGTCCAGCAGCGCGTCCGGCGCGAACGGCACCGCGGGGAAGACCGAGGCCCGCACCTCGTGCGCGCCCCACTCCAGCAGCCGCCGCACGAAGAAGTCCGGCGAGAGCGAGATCACGGCGCAGTGCTCGCCGCGCGCCGCGATGTCCGCCCACACCTCGCGTATCCCGGTGAGCCACGGGGCTCCCTCGAAGGCCGCCGCGATGTGGGCGTCGGTCAGCAACCCGTACATCCCCCAGGCGCGCTCGGCGTAGCCGGGCGGGTCGATGACGCCGCCCGCGAGCGCCACCTCCAGCTCGCGGAACTCGGCCACCAGCCCCAGCTCCCGGGCGAGTTCCATGCTCGCCGAGGAGCCGTGCATCAGCGTCCCGTCCATGTCGAAGATGTGCAGCCGTCCCACGTTCCCTCTCCCCTCGTCCGCCCCCTGGGACGGTACGCGACCCTGGCCGCCGGGGTCGTGCCGGTGCCGCTGCCGGCGGGCGCGTGGTTCGGGATCAGGCCGCCCGGACGGCAGTCCGCACGACGGATCGCCGGCCGGCGCACCCGATGCCCATAGGGGAAAACTATGCCCGCCGCGCGCCCGCACCCCGCCACGCTTCCCGCATGACGACGCCCCTGCCTTCCCCGCTGCCCGCCCGCCGCCTCGGTCCCGGCGATCTCGCCGCCTGCTCGGAACTCGCCGTCAGCCGCGACTGGGGCGCGGAGGAGCACAAGTGGCGCTTCCTGCTCACCCACGGCACCGGCTGGGGCATCGACGCCCCCGACGGCCGGGGCCTGGCCGCCACCGCCATCCTCACCCGCTACGCGGGCGGCCTTGCCGCCGTCAGCATGGTGCTCGTCGCCGCCCGTTACGAGGGCCGCGGCCTCGGCCGGCGCATCATGACGCACGTCCTCGGCGAGGCCGGGGACGACACCGTCACCCTGCACGCCACGGACCGCGGCCGCCCGCTGTACGAGAAGCTCGGCTTCCGCGCCGTCGGCACCGTCGTCACCCACCGCGGCACCTTCCGCCCGCCGGCCGCGGACGAAGCGGGCCCGGCCGCCGTGCGCCCCGCGGGGGATGCGGACCTGCCGGCCCTGCTCGCCCTGGACGCCGAGGTGTTCGGCGCCGACCGCTCGCCCCTGCTGCGCGACCTCCCCCGCTTCGCGACCCGCACCCTGGTGGCCGAGGAGGACGGCAGGCTGACCGGCTACGCCTCCGCGTGGCTCAATGAGGGCACCCTCATCGTCGGCCCGGTCGTCGCGGACACCACGGCCGTCGCCCGCCGGCTCATTACGGCGATCGCCCGCGACGCCGCGGGCCCCGTCCGGCTCGATCTGCTCACCGAGGACCCACTGCGGCACACCCTGCCCGCCTGGGCCACCGCGCAAGGCGTCGTGCCCGCCTTCCCCAACACCCTGATGGTGCTGGGCGACCGCGACCTGCCCGGCGACGACGCACGGCGCCACACGCCGCTCATGCTGGCGCTGGGCTGACCGCGCGCGGGGCCGAGGGCGGCCGGGAATTCCGGCGCCACAGCCGTACGGACGTCAGGTCTGGGCCATGTCCACGAAGCGGGAGTAGTGGCCCTGGAAGGCCACGGTGATCGTCGCCGTGGGGCCGTTACGGTGCTTGGCCACGATCAGGTCGGCCTCGCCGGCGCGGGGGGACTCCTTCTCGTAGGCGTCCTCGCGGTGCAGCAGGATCACCATGTCGGCGTCCTGCTCGATGGAGCCGGACTCACGCAGGTCACTGACCATCGGCCGCTTGTCCGTGCGCTGTTCTGGCCCACGGTTCAGCTGGGAGAGCGCGATGACCGGCACCTCCAGCTCCTTGGCGAGGAGCTTGAGGTTCCGGGACATGTCGGAGACCTCCTGCTGGCGGCTCTCGGGGCGGCGCGAGCCGCCCGCCTGCATCAGCTGGAGGTAGTCGATGACGACCAGGCGCAGGTCGTTGCGCTGCTTCAGGCGGCGGCACTTGGCGCGGATCTCCATCATCGACAGGTTCGGGGAGTCGTCGATGTAGAGGGGGGCCGCGGAGACGTCGGGCATCCGGCGGGCGAGCCGGGTCCAGTCGTCGTCGGTCATGTTGCCGGAGCGCATGTGGTGCAGCGCCACCCGGGCCTCGGCGGACAGCAGGCGCATCGCGATCTCGTTGCGGCCCATTTCGAGGGAGAAGAAGACGCTGGGCATGCCGCTGGCGACCGAGCAGGCCCGGGCGAAGTCCAGCGCGAGCGTGGACTTGCCCATCGCGGGACGGGCGGCGATGACGATCATCTGGCCGGGGTGCAGGCCGTTGGTGAGGGAGTCCAGGTCGGCGAAGCCCGTGGGCACGCCGGACATCTGGCCGCTGCGGGAGCCGATGGCCTCGATCTCGTCGAGTGCGCCCTCCATGATGTCGGAGAGCGGCAGATAGTCCTCGCTGGTGCGCTGCTCGGTGACGGCGTAGATCTCGGCCTGGGCCGAGTTGACGATCTCGTCGACGTCGCCGTCGGCGGCGTATCCCATCTGCGTGATGCGCGTGCCGGCCTCGACCAGGCGCCGCAGGACCGCGCGTTCGTGCACGATCTCGGCGTAGTACTCGGCGTTGGCGGCGGTGGGCACCGCGTTGACGAGGCTGTGCAGATACGGGGAGCCGCCGACGCGGCTGAGCTCGCCGCGCTTGGTGAGCTCGGCGGCCACCGTGATCGGGTCGGCGGGCTCGCCGCGCGCGTAGAGGTCGAGGATCGCCGCGTAGACCGTCTCGTGCGCGGGACGGTAGAAGTCGGCGCCCTTGAGGACCTCGACGACGTCGGCGATGGCGTCCTTGGACAGCAGCATGCCGCCCAGCACCGACATCTCGGCGTCCAGGTCCTGCGGGGGGACGCGCTCGAAGCCGCCGCCACCGCGGTCCTCGTCACGGTCGCGATCGCGGTCGTGGTCGCGGTCGTCCTTGCGGCGGAAACGGGCGACGGGCAGCCGGTCGCCGGGACCGTCCGGCGGGAAGGGAGGCTCCCCTCCCCAGTGGTCCTCCGCGGGTTCGGGCTGGCTCACCCCCCTGCCACCTCCTCCCGTGGACGCGCATCGTCACCGCTGCGTGGCCGTTCTTTCCTACGCCATCGCTCTGACACTTCTGACAATCGAGACGCCCGCGCACGCCTGTGGCACGTCGGGCGACGCCCCACGGTAGGGGTCCCCGGGGCCCGGAGCCAAGACGGTTATCCACAGGGGCTGGGGACGACCTGTTGAAGAAACCGCTTCGCCTGTGGAGAAGCCCGCCCAAGCTGTGTACAGGGCGGGGGACAGTGACGTGGACAAGCACACAATCACCCAATGATCACGGCCTTGACCTGCGCTTTCTTCATCCACCCACTGTGGAAAAGAAAAACTTCCCCCTTCGGCTCAAGATCGCGACAAACGACGCGGAGCAGATCACCCTGCGCAGCGACAGGTAATGGATGAAATCACCTTGCGGCTATTACATGTGGATGATTACGCTGGCCGCGTGCCTCAGACCGCCGAGTTCTCCCGCCAGCAGTCCGCCCGCCGCCACGACCGCGAGATCATCGGCCTCGCCCTGCCCGCCTTCGGCGCCCTGATCGCCGAACCGCTCTTCCTCCTGGCCGACAGCGCGATCGTCGGTCACCTCGGCACGGCACAGCTCGCCGGCCTCGGTGTGGCCGGTGCCCTCCTCACCACGGTCGTCGGAGTCTTCGTCTTCCTCGCGTACGCCACCACGGCCGCCGTCGCCCGCCGGGTCGGCGCGGGCGACCTGCCCGCCGCGATCCGCCAGGGCATGGACGGCATCTGGCTCGCCCTCCTGATCAGCGTCGCCGCCATGGCCGTGACCGTCCCCGCCGCGCCCGCCCTCACCGGCCTCTTCGGCGCCTCGGGCACCGCGGCCCCGTACGCCGTCACCTATCTGCGGATCAGCGCCCTGGGCATCCCCGCGATGCTCGTCGTCCTCGCCGCGACCGGCGTCCTGCGCGGCCTGCAGAACACCAGGACCCCTCTGTATGTGGCCGTCGCGGGCTTCGCCGCGAACGCCGGGCTCAACGTACTGCTCGTCTACGGCGCCGGGTTCGGCATCGCCGGTTCCGCCTGGGGCACCGTCATCGCCCAGAACGCCATGGCGGCCGCCTACCTCACGGTCGTCGTCCGCGGCGCCCGGCGGCACGGCGCCTCCCTGCGGCCCGACCTCGCGGGCATCCGGGCCTGCGCCCGGGCCGGGACGCCGCTGCTGATCCGCACGCTGAGCCTGCGCGCCGTCCTCATGATCGCCACCGCCGTCGCGGCCCGGCTCGGCGACGTGTCGATCGCCGCCCACCAGATCACCTTCGCCCTGTGGACCCTCGCCGCGTACGCCCTGGACGCCCTCGCCATCGCGGGCCAGGCCATCATCGGCCGTCACCTGGGCGCCGGCGACGCCGAGGGGGCGCGGTCCGCCTGCCGCCGCATGGTGCGGTGGGGAATCGCGGCGGGCGTGGCGATCGGGCTGGTGATGGCCGCGGGCCGGCCGCTGCTCGCGCCGCTGTTCACCTCCGACCCGTCGGTGCACTCCGCCCTGATGCCGGTGCTGCTCGTCGCGGCGCTGGCGCAACCGGTCAGCGGAGCGGTCTTCGTCCTGGACGGCGTGCTCATCGGGGCCGGTGACGGCGGCTACCTGGCCGGATCCATGATCGTCACCCTGATCGTCTTCGCCCCGGTCGCCCTGGCCGTGCCCGCGCTGGGCGGCGGCCTGACCGCGCTGTGGTGGGCGATGAACCTGATGATGCTGACCCGGCTGGTCACCTTGCGGCTGCGCGCCCGTTCCGGCGACTGGGCGGTCACCGGCGCGGTCCGCGCCTGACCGGCCGGCTTGGCGCGAACGAGGCCCAGGCGCGGAAGCACCACCCGGAACGGACGAAGGGCCCGGAACCATGTGGTTCCGGGCCCTTCGCTCACGCGGTGGGGGTCAGCTCGCGACGACCTCGACGTCGAGACCGGCCTCGACCTCGGGGTGCAGACGCACCGACACCTTGTGCGAGCCCAGCGTCTTGATCGGCGAACCGATCTCGACCCGGCGCTTGTCCACGTCCGGACCGCCCGCGGCCTTGATCGCGGCGGCGATGTCGGCCGGGGTCACCGAGCCGAACAGACGGCCGGCGTCACCCGCGCGGGTCGCCAGCTTGACCTTGACACCAGCGAGCTGCGCCTTGACGGCGGTGGCCTGCTCGATGGTCGCGATCTCGCGGATCCGGCGCGCGCGGCGGATCTGCTCGACGTCCTTCTCGCCACCCTTGGTCCACGCGATCGCGAAACCGCGGGGGATCAGGTAGTTGCGGGCGTAGCCGCTCTTGACCTCGACGACGTCGCCTGCGGCGCCGAGGCCGCTGACCTCATTGGTGAGGATGATCTTCGCCATTGCTGAGTCACCCTTCCTTAGCGAGCGGTCGAGGTGTAGGGCAGCAGCGCCATCTCACGGCTGTTCTTCACGGCCGTGGCGACGTCGCGCTGGTGCTGGGTGCAGTTGCCGGTGACCCGGCGGGCACGGATCTTGCCGCGGTCGGAGATGAACTTCCGCAGCAGGTTCGTGTCCTTGTAGTCCACGTACGTGATCTTGTCCTTGCAGAACACGCAAACCTTCTTCTTCGGCTTGCGAGCAGGCGGCTTCGCCATTGTCTCTCTCCAGTGTGATCAAGAAGTGTGGTGCGCCGCCCTTAGAAGGGCGGCTCGTCCGAGTAGCCGCCGCCGGAACCGGAGCCACCGCCCCAGTTGCCGCCACCACCCTGGCCGCCACCGGCCGGAGCGCTGGTCGCCCAGGGGTCGTCGGCGGGAGCGCCGCCCTGGCCGCCACCGGAGCCACCGCCCCAGTTGCCGCCACCACCCTGGCCGCCGCCGTAACCGCCCTGACCGCCGCGGGCGCCGCCGGCACCGCCGCCGCTCGCCCTGGTGATCTTGGCGGTCGCGCTGCGCAGGCTGGCGCCGACCTCGTCGACGTCCAGCTCGTAGACCGTCCGCTTGACGCCCTCGCGGTCGTCGTAGGACCGCTGCTTCAGCCGGCCCTGCACGATCACGCGCATGCCCTTCTGAAGGGACTCCGCCACGTTCTCCGCCGCCTGCCGCCAGACCGAGCACGTGAGGAAGAGGCTCTCGCCGTCCTTCCACTCGTTGGTCTGCCGGTCGAAGGTGCGGGGGGTGGACGCGACACGGAACTTCGCGACCGCCGCACCGGAGGGGGTGAAGCGCAGCTCGGGGTCGTCGACGAGATTGCCGACGACCGTGATGACGGTCTCGCCTGCCATGGTGGGTGACCTCTCGGCTTTTCTTGGCTGCTCGGTATCCCGAATGCCGTGAGCCGTCAGGCTCAGTGGGTTTCGGGGCGGAGGACCTTGGTCCGGAGGACCGACTCGTTCAGGTTCATCTGACGGTCGAGCTCCTTGACGACCTCAGGTGTGGCGTTGAGGTCGATGACCGAGTAGATGCCCTCGGGCTTCTTCTTGATCTCGTAAGAGAGACGACGACGGCCCCAGGTGTCGATCTTCTCGACCTTGCCGCCGCCCGTACGGACGACACCAAGGAAGTTCTCGATCAGCGGGGAGACAGCACGCTCCTCGAGATCGGGGTCGAGGATCACCATCACCTCGTAGTGACGCATGTGGAACCCACCTCCTTCGGACTCAGCGGCCATGGCGTTTCCATGGCAGGAGGGTTTGCATCGCGTCGCAACGGTATCGCGGGCCACCGACAACGCCCTGGGCGTTCCGGGGATCGCACCCCGGAGGCCCTGTGGATCGCTGGGCGGATCGTCGGATGGCCCTGCACAGACACCGGTGCAGACGGTACACACTACCCGGCCCCGTGCTTCCGGTTGAAATCCGCCCGCGGAAGGCCGCAATCTGTACACATCGGGTGTGTCCGGCGCTACGATGCGCCACTTCTCCGTCACGGAGGTGCCCCATGGCACAGGCAGTACGACCCACCACCGACGCTCGTCACCACCACCGCTTCCGATTCACCTTCAACAGCGACGGCCAGCCCCACCCGGTGGAGAACGGCCTCGCCATCGCGACGCTCGTGCTGGGCCTGCTCGCCTCCATCGCCTCCATCTGGAGCGGGCTGCACCTGCTCAGCTCCTGGGCCGGCCTGATCGGCCTGCTCGTCGGCGCCTACGGGCAGTACCGCTCGGTCACCACCGCGGAGCGCTTCTTCTTCATCATCGGGATGGGCCTGGCCGGGATCGGCTTCTACATCGGCATGGCCCACGGCGGTCTCTTCGGCGGAGTGCTGGGAGGTTAGGCCGCGGCCCGCGGTTGTCCACAGCCCTCGCGGGGGCGTTCGCCGTTCGCAGTAGGCTTCGGCGCAGTAGTAGTGCAGTAGTAGTGCAGACAGAGACGCCTTAGCCGCAGCAGCGATGGGGAGCGCCCCGCATGAGCTTGACCCTGAGGACCATCAGTCGGGAACAGCACCTGGCGTACATCCAGAGCCTGCCCTCGGCGAGCCACTGCCAGGTCCCCGCCTGGGCGGACGTCAAGACCGAATGGCGCTCGGAGAACCTGGGCTGGTTCGACGACAGGACCGGTGAACTGGTCGGCGCGGGCCTGGTCCTGTACCGGCAGCTGCCCAAGGTGAAGCGGTACCTGGCGTACCTGCCCGAAGGCCCGGTCATCAACTGGTACGCGCCCAACCTGGAGGAGTGGCTGCGCCCGATGCTCGCGCATCTGAAGCAGCAGGGTGCCTTCTCCGTGAAGATGGGCCCGCCCGTGGTGATCCGCCGCTGGGACGCGAACGCCATCAAGGCGGGCATCGCCGACCCGGACGTCAAGCGCCTGCGCGACGTCGAGGCGACCTTCATCGAGCCCCGCGCCTTCGAGGTGGCCGACCGCCTGCGCCGCATGGGCTGGCAGCAGGGCGAGGACGGCGGCGCCGGCTTCGGCGACGTGCAGCCGCGCTACGTCTTCCAGGTCCCGCTGGAGAACCGCAGCCTGGACGACGTCCAGAAGGGCTTCAACCAGCTGTGGCGGCGCAACATCAAGAAGGCCGAGAAGGCCGGCGTCGAGGTCGTCCAGGGCGGCTACGACGACCTGCCGGTGTGGCAGCAGCTGTACGAGGTCACCGCCGAGCGCGACCACTTCCGGCCGCGCCCGCTGTCGTACTTCCAGCGCATGTGGCAGGTGCTCAACAGCGAGGACCCCAACCGCATGCGCCTGTACTTCGCCAAGCACGAGGGCGAGGTGGTCGCCGCCGCGACGATGCTCGTCGTCGGCCGGCACGTCTGGTACTCCTACGGCGCCTCGGCCAACCACAAGCGCGAGGTCCGTCCCAGCAACGCCATGCAGTGGCGCATGCTGCGGGACGCCTACGCGCTCGGCGCGAGCGTGTACGACCTGCGCGGCATCAGCGACTCCCTGGACGAGAGCGACCACCTCTTCGGGCTCATCCAGTTCAAGGTGGGCACCGGTGGGCAGGCTGCCGAATACTTGGGCGAGTGGGACTTCCCGCTCAACAAGCTGCTCCACAAGGCGCTCGACATCTACATGTCGCGTCGCTGACCAGCCCGCCCGCCCGACCGCCGACACCACGAAAGGCCACCCCACCCGCCATGGCGCTCTCCCTGTACGTCGACACCGTGCGCTGGCGTGCGCACCAGCAGTCCGTGGCGGAGCAGTTCCCGGGGCTGATCCCGGTCTGCAAGGGCAACGGATACGGCTTCGGCCACGAGCGCCTGGCGGAGGAGGCCATCCGGCTGGGCTCGGACATCCTGGCGGTCGGCACGACGTACGAGGCCGCGAAGATCAAGGACTGGTTCGGCGGTGACCTGCTCGTCCTCACCCCGTACCGGCTCGGCGAGGAGCCGGTGCCGCTGCCGGACCGGGCCATAAGGTCCGTCTCGTCGGTGGAGGGCGTGCGCGGCCTGGTGGGCGCGCGGGTCGTCATCGAGGTCATGAGCAGCATGAAGCGCCACGGCGTGAGCGAGGACGACCTCGTCAAGCTGCACTCGGCCATAGACGACGTCCGCCTGGAGGGCTTCGCCATCCACCTGCCGCTGGACCGCACCGACGGCTCCGACGCCGTGGAGGAGGTCTTCCACTGGATGGAGCGGCTGCGCGCGGCCCGGCTGCCGCTGCACACGCTGTTCGTCAGCCACCTCAAGGCGGGCGAACTGGAGCGGCTGCGCACCCAGTTCCCGCAGACGCGCTTCCGCGCCCGGATCGGCACCCGGCTCTGGCTCGGCGACCACGAGGCCACCGAGTACCGCGGCGCCGTCCTGGACGTCACCCGCGTCGCCAAGGGCGAGCGCTTCGGCTACCGCCAGCAGAAGGCGGGTGAGGACGGCCACCTGGTGGTCGTGGCCGGCGGCACCTCCCACGGGGTGGGCCTGGAGGCCCCCAAGGCCATGCACGGCGTCATGCCGCGCGCCAAGGGCGTCGCCCGGGCCGGCCTGGCCACCATCAACCGCAACCTGTCGCCCTTCGTGTGGGCGGGCAAGCAGCGCTGGTTCGCCGAGCCCCCGCACATGCAGGTGTCGATCCTCTTCCTGCCGGGCGACGTCGCCCCGCCCGCCGTCGGGGACGAGCTGGTGGCCCATCTGCGGCACACCACGACCCAGTTCGACCGCGTCGTCGACCGCTGACGCCGCGCTCCGCGCACCGCGCACCGCGCACAGTGAGGCCCCCGCGCCGCAGGGCTGCGAGGGCCTCAGGAGCGCCGCGGAGGTCAGGCCGGGGGATTCCCGTCCACGCCCCACTGCACGGGCTGCTGGACCGGCGCCCCGGGCCCGTACGCGGCCTCCGGACCGGCGAACGGGGCGGCGTGGCGCGCATGGTGGCCCGAGCGGCCCAGGGCGACCTTGTCCTCCGCCCCGTCCAGCACACCGCCGGAGGGGTCGTCCGAGCCGTCCCGGCGGACCGGGTCGCGCTCGGGGAAGAGCACGTCGCGGACGATGATCGCGCACAGGTAGAGCGTCCCCAGCAGGTGCACGGCGATGGCGAGGTGGTAGCCCTCCATCGGCAGCCCCTTGTTGCCGCCGCCCGTGGTGTAGGCCAGGTAGAACCAGATGCCGAGGAAGTACACGACCTCGGCGGCCTGCCAGATCAGGAAGTCCCGCCAGCGCGGCCGGGCCAGCGCGGCGAGCGGCACCAGCCACAGCACGTACTGCGGTGAGTAGACCTTGTTGGTCAGGATGAAGGCCGCGACGACGAGGAAGGCCAGCTGGGCGAAGCGCGGCCGCCGCGGGGCCCACAGCGCCAGGAGGCCGATCCCGACCGCCAGCAGCGCCGTCAGCGCCGCGGCGTAGAAGTTGACCACGCTCCGGTCGAGCGAGATGTTCGTCTGCTGGGTGATGATCAGCCAGAAGGAACCGTAGTCCACGCCCCGTTCCTGGCTGAAGACGTAGAAGCGCGACCAGCCGTCCCAGGCGAGGAACGCCACCGGCAGGTTCACCACGAGCCAGGCACCCGCCGCGCCGGCCAGGGCGACGCCCCACGCCTTGAGCTTTCCGGCCCGCAGGGCCAGTACGAGCAGCGGCCACAGCAGGAGCACCGGGTACAGCTTCGCGGCCGTCGCCAGGCCGATCAGGATGCCGGCGGCCAGCGGGCGGCTGCGTGACCACAGCATCATCCCGGCGGCGGTGAGGGCCACCGCGAACAGGTCCCAGTTGATCGTCGCGTTCAGCGCGAACGCCGGTGCCAGCGCGACCAGCAGCGCGTCCCAGGGGCGGCGGCGGTTGGTGCGCGCCACGCAGACCGCGATGACCGCGGTGCACACCATCAGCATCCCCGCGTTGACCAGCCAGTAGATCTGCTCACGGTGCTGGATCGTGCCGCCGTGCGGGGTCAGCCAGGAGGCGACCTCCATGAAGACGCCGGTCAGGACCGGGTACTCCAGGTAGCCCATGCCGCCGGAGACCGCGTCCGGGATGTGGTCGAAGTACGGCACCAGGTCGTCGGCGAAACCGCGCCCGTAGTACAGGTGCGGGATGTCCGAGTAGCAGGCGTGGCTGTACTGCGCGTTCGCGCCGAAGAACCAGCCGCTGTTGTAGCAGGGCACCTTCTGCACCATGCCGAGCGCGAACATCCCGATCGCCACCAGCACGATCACCCGCAGCGGGTTCCACCACCCGCTGCGCCCCACCGCGGCGAACCGCCCGAGCGGCCCCCCGATGACCTCGCTCCCGGCCCAGGCGACCGGGTCCTCCCCCGTCGGAGGCACGACCTCCTCGGCCTCCCGGGCCTCCTCGGCCGCCCCGGCCTCCCGGTGGTGGTCTTCGCGCACGCTCGTCATGCGGACATCCTGCCCTACGCGGCTGAGCGGGGGCTGTCCCAATCCCCACGCCGCCGCGAACGGCCGCGGATCGATGCGGGTGTGGTCCCCTCCGGGCGAGCCCGGAACGGCCCTCAGCCGTTGGGTTCTGCGAGGAGACCGCCGCCCCTGCTACTGCTGGAGGAAGGGGTCGAACTCGGCGTGGTGGATGCCCCGCCGTCCGCGCCACCGCCGTTGCCGCCGTTTCCGTTGCCCCCGTTGCCGTTGCCCCCGTTGCCGTTGCCGCCGTTTCCGTCGCCGCCGTCCTGGCAGCCGAAGAACTGGTTGCAGGTCTCGGTCGGCGTGCTGGTGGGCGTCTGGGTGGGCTGCGTGATCGTCGGGGTCGGCGTCGAGCTCGCGCTCTGGGTCGGCGAGGACGAGACGGACGGGCTCGGGGACGAGGGGGCGCCCAGCTCGTCGTGGATGTCACCGATCTTGACCGGCTTCGGGAAGGGCGTGTCCTGCGTGCCCTTGAGCGCCGACTCCATGTACTCGGTCCAGACCTTGGTCGGGATGTCACCACCGTGGATGGACTCGACACCCGCCGTGCCGTTCATCGAGAGCAGAGTGTGGCTCTTCGGGTTCTCACGGAACATCGCGACCGAGGTCGACAGCTGCTGGGTGTAGCCGACGAACCAGGCCGACTTGTTGCTGTCGGTCGTACCGGTCTTGCCGGCCGCCGTCCGGCCGAGCGCCAGGGCGTTCTTACCGGTACCGTTCTTGATCACGTTCTGCAGCGTGTCGGTGACGTTGTCCGCCACCTCCGCCGGCATCGCCTCGGTGGGCTTCGGCTTGGCGAAGCCCGGTACGTCCACGCCGCCCTGCTTGACCGAGGTCACCGAGTACGGCTCGACGTGCTTGCCCGAGGCGGCGAAGGTCGCGTAGGCGTCGGCCATGCGGACGGCGCTCGGGGTCGAGGTGCCCAGGGCGAACGAGGCGTTCCGGCCGGCCAGCGACTCCTTCAGGATTCCGGCCTTCTCGGCGACCGAGGCCACCTTGTCCATGCCGACGTCCATGCCGAGCTGCACGAAGGGTGTGTTGATGGACTGCTCCATCGCCTTGCGCAGCGTGATGTAGCCCCAGGGGTAGTTGCTCTCGTTCTCCTGATAGAAGGGCGTGTTGTCCTTCTTCAGGACGTCGCTACCGTCGTTGTTCTTGACCCTCAGGTGGTCGTTGCCGTTGTACTTGCTGAGTGGCGAGATGCCCTCGCCGTCGCTGCGGTAGGTGCCGTACTCCATGGCCGCGGCGAGCACGAACGGCTTCCACGTCGAACCGACGGGTACACCCGAGGTGTTGGCGTTGTTGGTGAAGTGGTTGTTCTCGAAGCCGGCGCCGCCGTAGATCGCGACGATCGCGCCGTCGTTCGGCTTCACCGAGGCCGCGCCGAACTGGACGTACTTGTCCTTCTCGCGCTTCTTCGGATTGAGGTTCTCCTTCTCAATCTTCTTGACCGCTTCGGACAGCGCGTCCACCTTCGGCTTCTCGAAGGTCGTGTAGATCTGGTAGCCGCCCTGGTCGAGCTCCGCCCGGCTGATCTTGGAGTGGCTGAGCACGTAGTTCTTGGCGGTGTCCACAAGATAGCTGACCTGGCCGGTCATGCCCTTGGTGGCCTTCAGGCCCTGCGGCATGGGGTACTTGGAGACGGCCTTGTCGTACTCGGCCTTGGTCAGGTGGCCGTCCTTGTACATCTCACCGAGGATCCAGCGCCAGCGCTCCTCGGAGTTCTTCCGGTTGGCCTCCGGAGTCGCGATCTTGTCGGTGCTCGTGTTGCCGGCCGGATCGTAGTACGTGGGTCCCTTCAGCAGCGCCGCGAGGAACGCGCACTGGCTGGGCGTCAGCTTCTCGGCGTCCTTGCCGTAGTAGGTCTGGGCCGCTGCCTGGATGCCGTAGGCGCCGCGTCCGTAGTACGAGGTGTTCAGGTAGCCCTGGAGGATCTCGTCCTTGCTGAGCTTCGTCCCCACCTTTATGGAGATGAAAAGCTCCTTGAACTTCCGGCTGACGGTCTGGTCCTGGCTCAGGTAGGTGTTCTTGACGTACTGCTGGGTGATCGTGGAACCACCCTGCGCGTCACCGCCCTTGGCCATGTTGAACAGGGCCCGGCCGACACCCATGGGGTCGACGCCGGAGTCCTTCTCGAAGGTCTTGTTCTCCGCCGAGATGACCGCGTACTGCATGGCCTGGGGGATCTCGGCGAGGGTGACGTTCTGCCGGTTGGCGCCGGTGCCGGTCGCCACCATGCGGGACTTGTCCGCCCAGTAGAAGACGTTGTTCTGCGACTTGGCGGCGGTGTTCTCGTTGGGGATGCCCACCATCGCGTAGCCGATGCCCGCTGCCGCGACCATGCTGCCGAAGAAGAAGAGGCACAGTCCCGAGACGAGCTTCCAGGACGGCATCCAGCGCTGCCAGCCGTCCTTGCCCCAGCGCGGGTAGTCGATGATGCGCTTCTTCGGCGGCTGGCCGCCGCCGCGTCCGCCCCCGGCACCCGCGCCCGAGCCCGCTCCCGCGGTGCGGCGCCGGCCACCCTTCTGCGAGGTCTGGGCAGCGCGACGCGCGGCGGCACGCCCCTGGTAGGGGGGCTCGCCCCCGCCCCGGCGTCCTCCCTGACCCGCTCCCGTGCCCGGGCCCACGCCGTGACCGGCGCTCTGACGTGCGCCCTGCCCGGGGGCGGGCGGGCGTCCGCCCTGGCCCCCGGCCGCGCCGTCCCGGCGGGGCTGCGGCGGGCGCGGCCCGCCGCCCGCGCCCTGGGCCGGACCGGCTCCACGCGTACCGTACGACGACTGCGATGGCGGCGCTTCCCGCCGGCCTCCTGGCGGCGGGGGTTGCTGCTGCGCGCCGCGCCGGGCGGCTGCGCGGCCGCCGCCGGGCGGCGTCTGCTGCGGCTTGCGACGGTGCTCGCTCATGAACAGCTACTCCTAGGACAGGCGGAATCGCCTGAAAGCGGCAGTGGTTTTCCGGTCCCCCCGGCGTGCGTTGGCCGCACTGCACCACGGACAAGGACGCTCACTCGTGCCCCACGGTTCCCGGTGCTCTGCATGGCGAACAGAGTACGCAGGGTCAAAAGACGCGCTAGCCCGATGTTCATCACATAAGGGGCGGTTGACGCTGTGCAGATTTCCCGATGTGACGTCGGTCACCGTGGGGCACCTTGCGGGTCCCGGTTGGGCGTTCTATCGTCACGATGTATCGAGCCGATACATCGCGGCGAGATAAGAGGCGACGACGGCAAGGACGGAGGCGGGAAGAGGGCATGAGCAAGCGCTCGGGCATTCTCGAGTTCGCCGTCCTTGGCTTGCTGCGCGAATCCCCGATGCACGGTTATGAGCTGCGGAAACGGCTCAACACCTCGCTCGGTGTGTTCCGCGCGTTCAGCTACGGGAGCCTCTACCCCTGCCTCAAGACACTGGTCGCTCAGGGCTATCTGGTCGAGGAGACCGGCCCCGAGTCCGATCCGCTCGCGGCGCCGCTGGCCGGCCGGCGGGCGAAGATCGTGTACCGGTTGACGGCGGCCGGCAAGGAGCACTTCGAGGAACTGCTCGCCCACTCCGGACCGGACGCATGGGAGGACGAGCACTTCGCTGCTCGTTTCGCCTTCTTCGGCCAGACGTCCAGGGACGTACGGATGCGTGTCCTCGAGGGGCGGCGCAGCCGCCTCGAGGAACGCCTGGAGAAGATGCGCGCGTCCCTCGCGCGCACCCGTGAGCGGCTCGACGACTACACGCTCGAGTTGCAGCGGCACGGCATGGAGTCGGTGGAGCGCGAGGTCCGCTGGCTGAACGAGCTGATCGAGACCGAGCGGGCGGGGCGCGGCAGGCCGCCCCTGTCCACTCCGTCCTCCGACGCCGAGCAGGACAACCAACAGGAAAACGACGAGGAACCCGGCAGCGACCGGGGATCCGCGTGACGATCACACAGGGAGCAACCGGAATGGGTTCGGTTCGCGTAGCCATCGTGGGCGTGGGCAACTGCGCCGCGTCGCTGGTGCAGGGTGTCGAGTACTACAAGGACGCCGACCCGGCCGGCCGCGTGCCCGGCCTCATGCACGTGCAGTTCGGCGAGTACCACGTGCGTGACGTCGAGTTCGTGGCGGCCTTCGACGTGGACGCCAAGAAGGTCGGCCTCGACCTGGCCGACGCCATTGGTGCCAGCGAGAACAACACCATCAAGATCTGCGACGTGCCGCAGTCGGGCGTGACCGTCCAGCGCGGCCACACCCTGGACGGTCTGGGCAAGTACTACCGCCAGACCATCGAGGAGTCCGGCGAGGAGCCGGTGGACATCGTCCAGATCCTCAAGGACCGCCAGGTCGACGTGCTCGTCTGCTACCTGCCGGTCGGTTCCGAGGCCGCCGCCAAGTTCTACGCGCAGTGCGCCATCGACGCCAAGGTCGCGTTCGTCAACGCCCTGCCGGTGTTCATCGCGGGCACCAAGGAGTGGGCGGACAAGTTCACCGCGGCGGGCGTGCCGATCGTCGGCGACGACATCAAGTCCCAGGTCGGCGCCACCATCACGCACCGCGTGCTGACCAAGCTCTTCGAGGACCGCGGCGTCATCGTCGAGCGCACCATGCAGCTGAACGTCGGCGGCAACATGGACTTCAAGAACATGCTCGAGCGCGAGCGCCTGGAGTCCAAGAAGATCTCCAAGACGCAGGCCGTCACCTCGCAGATCCCGGACCGCGACCTGGGCGAGAAGAACGTGCACATCGGTCCCTCGGACTACGTGGCCTGGCTGGACGACCGCAAGTGGGCCTACGTCCGCCTTGAGGGCCGCGCGTTCGGTGACGTCCCGCTGAACCTGGAGTACAAGCTCGAGGTCTGGGACTCCCCGAACTCCGCCGGCGTCATCATCGACGCGCTCCGCGCCGCGAAGATCGCCAAGGACCGCGGCATCGGCGGCCCGATCCTCTCGGCCTCCTCCTACTTCATGAAGTCCCCGCCGGTGCAGTACTTCGACGACGAGGCCCGCGAGAACGTGGAGAAGTTCATCCGCGGCGAGGTCGACCGCTGATCGGCGGTTCAGCCACCGTTCACCCCCCGTCGCATGACGCGACCGCACAGGCCCCCGGGTATGACACCCGGGGGCCTGTGCGGCGTGTGAGGCTGTGCGCATGCCCGTAGTACGTGATCTCCGTCTGCTGCTGCGTTTCCGTGACTTCCGGCGGTTGCTGGCGGTACGGCTCCTGTCGCAGCTCTCCGACGGGGTGTTCCAGGTGGCGCTGGCGGCCTATGTGGTGTTCTCCCCGGAAAAGCAGACCTCGCCGGCCGCCATCGCCTCCGCCATGGCGGTGCTGCTGCTGCCTTACTCACTCCTGGGACCCTTCACCGGCGTCCTGCTCGACCGCTGGCGGCGCCGGCAGGTGCTCCTCTACTGCAACCTGCTGCGGGCACTGCTCTCCGTCGGCACCGCCGTCCTGATGCTGCTCCGGGTGCCGGACTGGCTCTTCTACCTGTCGGCGCTCTCGGTCACCGGCGTCAACCGCTTCGTGCTGGCCGGCCTGTCGGCCGCGCTGCCGCGTGTGGTGGACGGCGACCGCCTCGTGATGGCGAACTCGCTCTCACCGACCGCGGGCACCCTCGCGGCGACCGTGGGCGGCGGGGCGGCGTTCCTGATCCACCTCGGGGTCGCCGAGGGCCGGACATCCGACGCCCTGGTGGTGCTTCTGGCGGCGCTGGTCTACCTGTCGGCCGGGCTGACCTCCCTGACGCTGGGGAAGGACCTGCTGGGCCCCGATCCCGCCCGGGTCCAGCCGCGGGTCGGTGAGGCCCTGCGCAGCACGTTCAGCGGCCTTCTGCACGGGCTGCGGCACCTGCGGGAACGCCCACGAGCCGCACGCGCCATGGCCGCGATGACGGCGATGCGCTTCTGCTACGGCGGACTGACGGTGACGGTGCTCATGCTGTGCCGGTACGCATGGGCCACCGGAGGCTCGAGTGGCGACTCCGGCGGGGACGGGCTGGCGCTGCTGGGCCTCGCGGTCGCCGCGTCCGGGGCGGGGTTCTTCGTGGCGGCGGTGATCACCCCGTGGTCGACGGGACGTGTCGGCACCTTCGGCTGGATCACGGTCTGTGCGGCCTCGGCCGCCGTCCTGCTGCCGGGACTGGGACTCCCTTTCCGTCCGATCCCGATACTCGTGGCCGCCTTCGTCCTCGGAATCGCCACCCAGGGAGCGAAGATCGCCACGGACACGGTCGTCCAGTCCTCGATCGACGACGCCTACCGCGGCCGGGTCTTCTCCCTATACGACGTCCTCTTCAATGTGGCCTTCGTCGGTGCGGCGGCCGTCTGCGCGCTGATCCTGCCGCCTGACGGGCGCTCTTCCGTCCTGCTGATCGCGCTGGCTCTGATCTACGCCGCGGTGGCGGTGGGCACTGCCCGCACTCCGCTCCGTTTCACGTGAAACACGGGGCCATTGCCATGTTTCACGTGAAACATCCGACCCGTCATGCCGGAGGGGGTCGTGTTTCACGTGAAACACGGCCCCCTCCGGGCACCTCGACCGTCTCCCGGCCCGCGACGCTCAGACGCTCTGCGCGGCCCACCATTCCTTGAGAGCCTTCTCCGCGGCCTCCTGGCCGAGCGGACCGTGCTCCAGCCGCAGCTCCAGCAGGTGGGCGTAAGCCTTGCCCACCTGCGGACCCGCGGGGATGGCCAGGATCGCCATGATCTGGTTGCCGTCCAGGTCGGGCCGGATCGCGTCCAGCTCCTCCTGCTCCCTCAGCCGCTCGATGCGCTCCTCCAGCCCGTCGTACGTACGCGACAGGGCGGCGGCCTTACGGCTGTTGCGCGTGGTGCAGTCCGAGCGGGTCAGCTTGTGCAGCCGCTCCAGCTGGGAGCCCGCGTCGCGGACGTAACGGCGTACCGCGGAGTCGGTCCACTCGCCGGTGCCGTAGCCGTGGAAGCGCAGATGCAGCTCGACCAGCCGGGCGACATCCTTGATCGTCTCGTTCGGGTACTTGAGTTTCGTCAGCCGGGTCTTGGTCATCTTCGCGCCCACCATCTCGTGGTGGTGGAAGGAGACCCGCCCGTCGGACTCGAAACGCCGGGTCCGCGGCTTGCCGATGTCGTGCAGCAGCGCCGCCAGACGCAGCACGAGGTCCGGGCCGTCGGCTTCCAGGGCCATCGCCTGGTCGAGCACCGTCAGCGTGTGCTCGTACACGTCCTTGTGCCGGTGGTGCTCATCACTCTCCAGCCGCAGGGCCGGCAGCTCCGGCAGCACACGATCGGCCAAGCCCGTCTCGACCAGCAGACGCAGACCCTTGCGCGGGTGGTCGGAAAGGATCAGCTTGTTGATCTCGTCCCTGATCCGTTCCGCCGAGACGATCTCGATGCGGTCGGCCATCTCCGTCATCGCGGTGACCACCTCGGGGGCCACCTCGAAGTCCAGCTGCGCCGCGAAGCGCGCCGCGCGCAGCATCCGCAGCGGGTCGTCGGAGAAGGACTCCTCCGGGGTGCCCGGTGTGCGCAGCACCCGCTGGGCGAGATCGCTCAGGCCGTCGTGGGGGTCGACGAACTCGGGGTCTGGCAGCGCGACCGCCATCGCGTTGACGGTGAAGTCCCGGCGTACGAGATCTTCCTCAATGGTGTCGCCGTAGGAGACCTCCGGTTTCCGGGAGGTCCGGTCGTAGGCCTCGGAGCGGTAGGTCGTGATCTCGATCTGGAAGCCGTCCTTGCGGCAGCCGACCGTGCCGAAGGCGATGCCGACCTCCCAGACCGCCTCGGCCCAGCCGCGGATGATCCTCAGCACATGGTCGGGCCTGGCGTCGGTGGTGAAGTCCAGATCATTGCCGAGCCTGCCGAGCAGGGTGTCGCGGACCGAACCGCCGACGAGGGCAAGCCGGAATCCGGCGTCCTGGAAGCGGCGGCCGAGTTCCTCGGCCACCGGCGCGATGACGGGCGCCGGCTTCAGGGTCTGGGGGGCGTTGTTGGCATTCGGCACAACAGAACAGGGTACGTGCCCGTGCGCCCTACGGCAGACCGGTTTAGTGTCGTCCCATGATCGCCACGGACCGGACCTCGGCCGTCATTGTGCCGATCTTGTGGCCCCACCACAGCACTTCGACTCATCGAGCATCGTTACCATTCCAGGACGCACATCCGATGACGACGAGGGACGGCCAGCGCGTGGGCGAGGCGGCACAGCACCCTGGGACAGCTCCGGCCCGTACGAGGCTGCGTCGAGCGGCGGCACTGCTCGTCGGCGCGGCGATGTTCGCCGGTCTGCTCCAGGCCCAGACGGCTCCCGCGGCGCACGCGGACTCCTCGGCCAACGGCGTGGACGTGTCGGTGGACTCACTGTCCCCCACCGTCCCCGCCAAGGGCGACACCCTCACGCTGACCGGCACGGTCACCAACAAGGGGAAGCAGACCGTCAGCGGCGCCGAGCTGGGCGTGGAGATCGCCCCCGGCGGCCCGCTCACCAGCCGCAGCGCCATCGCCACCGCCGCCGGGCGCGGCGCGTACAGTCCGGGTGTCGACGGCTACGAGATCTCCGGTCACTCGGCCGCCGTCAAGGACCTGTCGGCCGGCATGAGCCGGTCCTTCACCCTCAAGGTCCCCGTCAAGGACCTGCAACTGGGTGCCGACGGCGTCTACCAGCTGGGGGTCTCCCTCGCCGGGCAGACCCGGGCCACCGGCTACCGGCAGATCCTCGGCATGGAGCGGACGTTCCTGCCCTGGTACAGCACCGCGAACGCCAAGAGCACCCGCTACACCTTCCTGTGGCCGCTGATCGACCGTCCCCACCTGGCCGTGCGCAGTGAGGGCGACGACCAGCAGAGCCCGATCTTCCTGGACGACCACCTCGCCCGCGACCTGGCTCCCGGAGGGCGGCTGCAGCAGCTGGTGACCCTGGGCAGGAACCTCCCGGTCACCTGGGTGGTCGACCCGGACCTGATCGCCACCGTCGACGCGATGACGCGGCGCTACCAGGTGGCCGGTCCGGGCGGTGATCTCGATCACACCACCTCGGGCACCGGGACCGAAGACGCCAAGCGCTGGCTGACCGACCTGAAGACCGCCCTGACGGGCGACGAGGTGGTGGCCCTGCCCTTCTCCGACCCGGACATCGCCTCGATCGCGCACCACGGCAAGAACGTCGCCGGGACCCTGGCCCACCTCAACACCGCCACCGAGCTGGCGACCACCACCTTCGAGACCGTCCTGCACATCACGCCCGCCACGGATGTGGCCTGGCCGGTGGAGGGCGCCGTCGACCCCTCCATCGTCGACGTCGCCACCTCGGCGGGCGCGGACAAGGTCATCGCCCGCAGCGACAGCCTCGGTGAGCCCGGCAAGCCCAGCTACACGCCCACCTCCGCCCGTCCCATCGGGGGCGGCACGACCGCGGTGGTGGCCGACGCGGGGCTCTCCAAGGGCTTCGAGGGCGACATGATGCGGGCCGGGAACGCCACCTCGGCGATCCAGAGGTTCGTCTCCCAGACGCTCATGATCACGATGCAGGCGCCCGACCGGCAGCGGAGCATCGTCGTCGCCCCACAGCGCATGCCCAGCGCCTCGCAGGCCCAGGCCATGGCGCAGGCCATCACCTCTGTGGAGTCCAGCGCCTGGGCAGAGACGGCCGACTTCTCCGACGCCGCCAAGGCCACCCCGGATCCCCGGGCCAACCGCACGGTGCCCCGCGCCGGCGCCTACCCGGCGAGCCTGCGCAAGCGGGAGCTGAGCACGGACGCGTTCCGCCAGATCCAGAGCACCCAGGCCAAGCTCAACGGCTTCCTGGTCATCCTCAGCCGCAAGGACCGGGTGACCACGCCCTTCACGACGGCGCTGCTGCGGTCGATGTCCACCGAGTGGCGCGGGAATCCCGGGAGGGCCGCTTCTTTCCGCTCGGCGATCGGCGTGTACCTCTCCGATCTCATGGGGCTGGTCCAGATCCTCCCCAAGACCGGTACCCTCACCCTCTCCGGCCGCAGCGGCACCATCCCGGTGACCGTGAAGAACGAGCTCGGCCAGACCATCGAGGGCCTGGAGCTGGAGCTCAGCTCCAGCCAGGGCAACAGCATGGACCCGGGCGCCCCGCAGCCGGTCACGGTGGAGGGCGGCCACACCCGGTCCCTGAAGTTCGCGGCGACGGCGGCGCGCAACGGCCTCAACACCATCACCGCGCAGCTGTACACCAAGGACCACGTCGCCTACGGCAAGCCGATCACCTTCACGGTGGACGTCACCTCGATCACCTCCACCGTCATGCTGGTGATCGCCGCCGGCCTGCTGCTGCTTGTCCTCGCCGGCGTACGGATGTATCACCAGCGCAAGCGCCGTGCCGCTGTCGAGGACGGCGGCGATGACGGCGATGACGGCGACGGGGACGGGGAAGACGCGGAGGAGGACACCGCCGACGGCACCGCGAAGGGCACCGGAAATGCCCAGGACGGCGCCGGGCCCGGGCAGCCGGGTGACCCGGCGGCGGACACCGCCGCGCAAAGTAAGGACCCGTCCGGGACGGGTGAGAAGGTGGACCGATAGTCAGCGAGTCAGGGGCCGATGAGGTGGGGCAGTGATGAACGCGCCGTACGACGGTGAACGCGAACGGGAAGCGGGGGAGCGGTTCCCCGCCCAGCCCGGGCAGCCCCCCGCCGTGCCCGACCCGTATCTGCAGGACACCTATGCCCGCGATCCGTACCAGCGGCAGGACCCCACCGCGCAGGATCCGGTGGACGAGGCGCTGTACGACCGCACCGCGCACCCGGCCCAGGACTACGGCCGGCCCTACGGCCACCAGCCCTACCGGATGCCCTACGCGGACGACGCCGCCACGCGGTACGTGGGCGTGGACGAGCTCGTCTCGTACGCCCCCGACGAGCACGGCGCCCAGGCCCCCCAGCCGGACGCCTACGCTCACCTCTTCCGGGACGACCCGGAGCCGCCCGCTCCCGAGCCGGAGCCCGTGGTGGAACCGGTGCAGGCGAAGGCGGGCAGCCGCGGCAGCAGCCTGCTGAAGTCCAGTGCCGTCATGGCGGCCGGCACCCTGGTCTCGCGGCTCACCGGCTTCCTGCGCACCTTGGTGATGGCCGCCGCGATCGGCGTCGGCACCCTGAACGACGGCTACCAGGTCGCCAACACGCTGCCCACGATGATCTACATCCTGGTCGGCGGCGGCGCGCTCAACGCCGTCTTCATCCCGCAGCTCGTCCGTGCCATGAAGAACGACGAGGACGGCGGCGAGGCCTACGCCAACCGCCTGCTCACCCTGGTCGTCACCGGCCTCGCGGTCGTCACCGCGATCTGTGTGGTCGCGGCCCCCGTCTTCATCCAGGCGATGTCCCACGACATCGCCTCCGACCCGGTCAGGTTCGAGGTCGCGGTCACCTTCGCCCGCTACTGCATCCCCACGATGTTCTTCATGGGCGTGCACGTCGTACTCGGCCAGATCCTCAACGCCCGCGGCCGGTTCGGCGCGATGATGTGGACCCCGGTCCTCAACAACATCGTCACCATCGCCACCTTCGGCGCCTTCATCTGGGCCTTCGGCTCCTTCACCACGACCGGGGTCAGCTCGGCGACCATCACCCCCGACGGTGCCCGGCTGCTCGGCATCGGCACCCTGCTCGGCCTGGCCGTGCAGGCGCTGTCGATGCTGCCGTACCTGCGCGACGCCGGCTTCCGTATCCGCCCCCGCTTCGACTGGCGGGGCCACGGCCTCGGGCATGCCGCCCGGCTGGCCAAGTGGACCTTCTTCTTCGTCCTCGCCAACCAGATCGGCATGATCGTGCTGACCCAGTTCGCGACGGCGGCCGGTGCGGCGGCGGAGAAGGCGGGCCAGGAGGGCACCGGCATCACCGGCTTCAACTACGCGCTCCTGCTGTGGCAGATGCCGCAGGCGATCATCACCGTCTCCGTCATGACCGCCGTACTGCCGCGGATCTCCCGCGCCGCGGCCGACGGCGACGCCGCGGCGGTCCGTGACGACCTCTCCTACGGCCTGCGCACCTCGGGCGTGGCCATCGTGCCGTGCGCCTTCGCCTTCCTGGCGCTCGGCGTCCCGATGACCACCCTGCTCTACAGCGGATCCGGCAGCGGCGCCCTGAACATCGGCTTCATCCTGATGGCCTTCGGACTCGGCCTGATCCCCTTCTCCGTGCAGTACATCGTCCTGCGCGGCTTCTACGCGTACGAGGACACCCGCACCCCCTTCTACAACACCGTGATCGTGGCCGCGTGCAACGCGGTGGCGGCGGCGCTGTGCTACTTCCTGCTGCCCGCCCGCTGGGCGGTCGTCGGCATGGCCGCCGGCTACGGCCTGGCCTACACGATCGGCGTGGGCGTCGCGGTGAAGCGGCTGCGCCACCGGCTCGGCGGCGACATCGACGGCAAGCGCGTGGTGCGCACCTACGCCCGCCTGTTCGGTGCGAGCATCCCCGCCGCGGCCGCCGCGGGGGCCGTCGTCTACGGTGTCTCGCACTCGCTGGGCCACGGCGCCGCCGTCTCACTGCTGTCACTGGTCCTCGGCGGCGTGGTGCTGGGCGGGGTCTTCTTCATCGCCGCGAAGCGCATGCGCATCGAGGAGCTGACGGCCATGGTCGGCATGGTCCGTGGCCGGCTGGGCCGCTGATTCAAGGGCCGCGGGGCAACCATCGCCCGCTCCCGCGTGTCGTGCATAGCGGTGGACTGTTGGCACAATTGTCCTTGGCTGTGTTGTCAGATCTTGCAACGGATGGGGAGGCAGGAACGACGGTGGCGGAACGGAGCACGGCTGCCGTCGGAGTGGCCAACGAGAGCGGCGACAAGCAGCTCACCGCTCACGCGGACAGTGCCACTGCCGACGAGGCGACCGACCTGAGCGAAGAGCAGGACGCACCGCAACAGACCCTCCCCGAGGAGACAGCACCGACCAGGAACGCGCCGCCGGAGCTCCACAGCGGCCACAAGCTCGCCAGGCGCTACCGCCTGGAGGACTGCCTCACCCGCGTCGACGGCTTCAGCAGCTGGAAGGCCTTCGACGAGAAGCTCCGCCGCGCCGTGGGCATCCACATCCTGCCCGCCGACCACGGCCGTGCCCGCCCGGTGCTGGCCGCGGCCCGCTCCGCGGCGCTGCTGGGCGACCCCCGTTTCGTCCAGGTCCTCGACGCCGTCGAAGAGAACGACGTCGTCTATGTCATCCATGAGTGGCTTCCCGACGCGCGTGAGCTGACCGAGCTCATCGCCGCCGACCCGCTGGAGCCGCACGAGGCCTACCAGATGGTCAGCCAGGTCGCCCAGGCCATGGCCGCCGCCCACCGCGAGGGCCTGTCGCATCTGCGGCTCAACCCGGACGCCGTGCTCCGCACCGAGGCCGGCCAGTACCGCATCCGCGGTCTGGCCGTCGCCGCCGCGCTGCGGGGCATCTCCTCCGAGCGCCCGCAGCGTGAGGACACCGAGGCGATCGGCGCCCTGTTGTACGCGTGCCTGACCCAGCGCTGGCCCTACACGGAGGACGCGTACGGGCTCAGCGGACTCCCCAAGGACGTCGGTCTCGTCGCCCCGGACAAGGTGCGGGCGGGCATCCACCGCGGCCTGTCCGAGCTCGCCATGCGCGCGCTCGTCAACGACGGCGCCACCGCGTCCCGCGAACCGGGTCCGTGCGCCACCCCGGAAGAACTGGCGAAGGCGGTCGCGGCCACCCCCAAGATCCGCCCTCCGGAGCCGTCCACGGCCCCGTATTCGCGGACGACCTACCAGCAGGGCGCATACCGCCAGACCTCCTCCCGTCCCTCGGCGCTCGCCACCACGGCCATGCCGGCCGTCCCGCCCCCGGCCCTCACCGGCCGCACCGGGAAGGCCCTCAAGTGGTCCGTGTCGGCCCTTCTGATCGCCGCCCTCGGTCTCGGCAGCTGGCAGGTCGCGGAGACGCTCATGGACCGGGAGAACCAGTCCAAGGACGGCGGCACGACCACCTCCCACACCAAGGGCGGCAGCGACAGCCCCAGCGGCACGACGCAGCTGACGTCCGGCAAGCCCATCTCCATCACCGGGGCCAAGGACTTCGACCCGCTGGGTTCCGACGGTTCGGAGAATCCGCGCGACGTGGCCAATGCCTATGACGGCAAGGCGGCCACCTTCTGGGAGACCAGCTGGTACACCCAGGCCAACCTCGGCGGCCTGAAGTCCGGCGTCGGCATCATCCTCGATCTGGGCAGCGTCCAGCAGGTCGGCAAGGTGAAGGTCGACTTCATAGGGGACGACACCAGCGCCGACCTGATGGCCGCGAGTTCCGGCGCCGGCTCCATGCCGACCAGTCTCGACGACTTCACCAAGGTCGCCGCCGCCTCCGGGGGCCAGGTGACCTTCAAGCCGGGCGAGGCGGTCAAGACCCGCTACCTCCTGGTCTGGCTGACCCAACTCCCCCACACCGATCAGGGCAACTACCGCGGCCGGATCTCCGAGATCAAGGTCAGCGGCTAGCGGAGAACTGGGGGGAGCGTGCCGAAGCAGAACACGGGCGAGGAGGTCGCGGACAGCGACCTCCTCGCCCGCCATGCAGCGGGGGACCCGGACGCCTTCGGCGAGCTGGTCCGCCGCCACCGCGACCGATTGTGGGCCGTGGCCCTGCGGACCCTGGGGGACCGTGAGGAGGCCGCGGACGCCGTGCAGGACGCCCTCGTCTCCGCCTTCCGTTCCGCTCACACCTTCCGCGGCCAGTCCGCCGTGACGACGTGGCTGCACCGCATCACCGTCAACGCCTGCCTGGACCGCGCCCGCAAGGCGGCCTCCCGCCGGACCTCGTCGGTCACCGACGAGAAGCAGTTCGAGGAGTTGCTCGAACCGCATGAGTCGGCCGCGGCCCCCGCGGAACGCGGGGAGCTCCATCGGGAACTCCTGCGGGCCCTGGCCACACTGCCACCCGAGCAACGCGCCGCCCTCGTCCTGGTCGACATGCAGGGCTACCCCGTGGCGGAGGCCGCGGCCGTCCTGGACGTCCCGCCGGGAACGGTCAAGAGCAGATGCGCCCGGGGCCGGGCACGGTTGCTGCCGCTGCTCACTCATCTGCGGGACGGGCCCAGGGGTAACGCCGATCACGGCGGGGGAAGGAACCGGACGGAGAACGCATCCGTCCCAGAGACGGAGACCGGGCCGGGTCACGGGATCACGAAGGGCGGAGGTGGACATCAATGACGTCGCCGACGGGAACGAACGAACATCCCGAGGTCGCCGAGATCTCGGACTTCACCGAGGGCATCCTGCCTCCCCAGCGGTCCGCCTCCATCCGCGGCCATCTCGACGGCTGCCCGCTCTGCGCCGACGTACGCACCTCGCTGGAGGAGATCCGCGGACTGCTCGGGACGCTCCCCGGGCCACCCCGGATGCCCGCCGACATCGCCGGCCGGATCGACGCGGCCCTGGCCGCGGAAGCCCTCCTGGACTCCACCGCCCCCGATGTTTCACGTGAAACATCGTCCGTGACGAGGGCGACGCCTGTTTCACGTGAAACATCGTCCGGCGCCGGGCGCGGACCCGACGGTCACAGCGGCACCGCGACCGGTCCGGGCCGTCCTGCGGCACGCTCGCGCCGACGCTGGCACAAGGGGCTCGTCCTCACCGTCTCAGCGATGGCAGTGCTCGGGCTCGGTGGCCTCAGCGCCGCCCTGCTGGAAACCTCGTCCGGTCAGTACGGCAGCTCCGCCGACACCAAGGACTCGGCAGCCGCCGCCGGAGAGTCGGACGACCGGAGCGAAGCGACCGACCCCCTGCGCTCCCAGGTGCAGGAGCTGCTGACCGCCACCGCGACCAACCGCATCCAGGGGAAGCCCAACGCGCAGAGCCCGCTCATGGACGTCAACGGTGTGCCGCCCGCATGCGTCCTTCGGGCGATCGACCGTCCGGACGACGCCAAGCCGCTGGCATCCCGCCGTGGCACCGACGAGGGGCCGGACTCGTACCTAGTCGTCCTTCCCCATCCTGGTGATCGGTCACTGGTCGACGCCTTCGTCGTGGATGCCTCCTGCGCGTCCGCCAAGCCGTCCGGAACGGGCACTCTCCTGCGCGAGGAGACATACCCTCGTCAGCCCTGAAGCGCTGGGAATGCGGGGCCCGTAGTATCCGTTAGGCGGATACAACAGTCCCGCCGGGGCACCGGCGCAGCTGGCAGACAGAGACGAGGAATGAACCCGTGAGCGATGTCCGAAACGTGATCATCATCGGTTCCGGGCCGGCGGGCTACACAGCCGCGCTGTACACCGCACGCGCCTCGCTGAAGCCCCTGGTCTTCGAGGGAGCGGTGACCGCCGGCGGTGCGCTGATGACGACGACCGAGGTGGAGAACTTCCCCGGTTTCCGCGACGGCATCATGGGCCCGGACCTGATGGACAACATGCGCGCCCAGGCCGAGCGCTTCGGAGCCGAACTGATCCCGGACGACATCATCGAGGTGAACCTCGATGGTGACATCAAGACCGTCACCGACTCCGCGGGCACCGTGCACCGCGCCAAGGCCGTGATCATCACCACCGGTTCGCAGCACCGCAAGCTCGGGCTGCCGAACGAGGACGTCCTGTCCGGCCGTGGTGTCTCCTGGTGCGCCACCTGTGACGGCTTCTTCTTCAAGGACAACGAGATCGCCGTGATCGGCGGCGGCGACACCGCGCTGGAGGAGGCGACCTTCCTCTCCCGGTTCGCCAAGACCGTGACGGTGGTCCACCGCCGTGACACCCTGCGGGCCTCCAAGGCCATGCAGGAGCGTGCCTTCGCCGACCCCAAGATCAAGTTCATCTGGGACAGCGAGGTCGACACGATCCACGGCGAGGGCAAGCTCTCCGGTCTGACGCTGCGCAACACCAAGACCGGTGAGACCTCCGAGCTGCCGGTGACCGGCCTGTTCATCGCGATCGGCCACGACCCGCGCACCGACCTCTTCAAGGGCATCCTCGACCTGGACGGCGAGGGCTACCTCAAGGTCGAGTCCCCCAGCACCCGCACGCGGATCCCCGGCGTCTTCGCCGCGGGCGACGTTGTGGACCACACCTACCGGCAGGCCATCACGGCGGCCGGCACGGGCTGCGCCGCCGCCCTGGACGCGGAGCGATTCCTCGCCGCCCTGAGCGACGCGGAGGCCGAGCACACCCGCGAGCCCGAGCAGACCACCGCCGCCGTCTGACCTGCACCCCCCACCGAAGTACCCGCACAACACCCCGAGGAGACAGCCGTGGCCGGCAACACCAAGATCGTCACCGATGCGACCTTCGACGAGGAGGTCCTCGCCAGCGACAAGCCCGTCCTCGTCGACTTCTGGGCCGAGTGGTGCGGTCCCTGCCGTCAGATCGCCCCGTCCCTCGAGGCGATCGCCGCTGAGCACGCCGAGCAGATCACCATCGTCAAGCTGAACATCGACGAGAACCCGGTCACCGCCGCCAAGTACGGCGTCATGTCGATCCCGACCCTCAACGTCTACAAGGGCGGCGAGGTCGTGAAGACCATCGTCGGCGCCAAGCCGAAGGCCGCCATCGAGCGCGACCTGTCCGACTTCATCGGCTGACACACCCGCCTGACGGCAAGCAGCGGAAAGGCCCGCCCCCTCACCGGGGAGCGGGCCTTTCCGCTGTCACAAGGGCCGCAGCGCGGGTTCCTTCTGCACGGCTCCGAGCAGCCGGTCGATCGCCAACTCGACGTCCTCCCGCCAGGAGATGGTCGTCCGCAGCTCCAGCCTCAGCCGGGGATACCGGGGATGGGCGCGCACCGTCTTGAAGCCGACCGCCAGCAGATGCTCCGCCGGCAGCACGCACGCGGGCTCCTCCCAGCGCGCGTCGCCGAAAGCCTCGATCGCCCGGAAGCCGCGCCGCACCAGATCCTTGGCGACCGTCTGCACCAGCACCCGTCCCAGTCCCTGACCCTGGAAGCCCGGCATGATCCGCGCCGTCATCAACTGCACCGCGTCGGCGGAGACGGGACTCGTGGGGAAGGCCGTGGAACGCGGCACGTACGCGGGCGGCGCGTAGAGCACAAAGCCGGCGGGAACCTCGTCCACGTAGACGACCCGGCCGCACGACCCCCACTCCAGGAGAGCGGCCGATATCCAGGCCTCCTTCTCCAGCTCCGGTTTCCCGGCCTGGACGGCAGCCTCACCGCTTACCGGGTCGAGTTCCCAGAAGACGCACGAGCGGCAGCGGTTGGGGAGATCCGGGAGGTTGTCCAGAGTGAGCGGAACGAGCCGACGCCCCATGAGGTCAGACCCTCGTTTCTGTCGTGGACCCAACTGCCGACGAAGCCACCCACCGCCCCCAGTCCCAGCCCCGCGGCCAGGAGAGCGGCCGTCTGCCAATCGTGCTCCACTCCAACGCGCCGCACCGATCGCATGGGCCTCCCACCTCAGGGGGTAGTGCTCCATCTCGTAGGCATCGTATCCGCGGGAGGACATGTCCGACACCGGACAACACCAACGGCCCAGCAAAAAGCGGGCCGCATACCCGAAGGGCATGTGGCCCGCTTTCGCGTGGTGGCCGGTGCGTACGGCCGGGGGGCGAGCCCGGGCTCACTCCTCGTCTTCGTCGGTCTCCTCGGTGAGGGACCGCTGGAGGGCGTTGCTCTCACCCGGGGCCATCGAACCGAGGATCCGTTCCAGATCGTCTATCGAGGCGAACTCGACGACGATCTTTCCGCGCTTCTGGCCGAGGTCCACCTTCACCCGGGTGTCGAACCGGTCCGACAGACGCAGCGCCAGATCCGTGAGAGCGGGGGAGACCCGCCTCCCGGCCCGGGGCGTCGCGGACTTGCGGACGGGTGCCGTCTCGGAGTTCATCAGGTGCACGATCTCCTCGACCGCACGCACCGACAGCCCCTCGGCCACGATCCGGCTGGCGAGCTTGTCCTGGTCCTCCACGTCCTCCAGGGCGAGCAGCGAGCGGGCGTGCCCGGCAGAGAGCACACCGGCCGCCACACGGCGCTGGACGGGCGCCGAGAGCCTCAACAGCCGCAGGGTGTTGGACACCTGGGAACGGGAGCGGCCGATGCGGTCGGCCAGCTGCTCGTGCGTACAGGCGAAGTCCTTCAGGAGCTGGTCGTAGGCGGCAGCCTCCTCCAGCGGGTTCAGCTGCGCACGGTGCAGGTTCTCCAGCAGCGCGTCGAGGAGGAGTTTCTCGTCCTCGGTCGCGCGGACGATCGCCGGGATGCGGTCCAGCCCGGCCTCACGGCTGGCCCGCCACCGGCGCTCACCCATGATGAGCTCATAGCGGTCCGTGCCCGTCTCCCGGACCACGACCGGCTGGAGGAGCCCGACTTCCTTGATGGAGGCGACGAGTTCGGCAAGGGCGTCCTCATCAAAAACCTCACGCGGCTGCCGCGGGTTGGGGGTGATCGCGTCGAGCGGCACCTCGGCGAAATACGCTCCCGCCACCGGAGCCGGCCCGTGGTCGCTGACCCCCTCCTGCGTTTCACGTGAAACAGGGATCTCAACGGTCCCACTGTGCTCCGCGAGGGCGGTCACCTTCGCCACCGCGATCCCCCGCTCCGGCGCCAGGACCGCCACAGCGGGAGCAGCCGCAGCCGCCGCCGTGGCCACCGCGGTCGCGGCTGCCTGATCCGCACCACTCGGTGCGGCAGGAATCAGCGCGCCAAGACCACGGCCGAGCCCTCTGCGTCGCTCACTCACTGGATCCCCTCCGACCTGCTCTGTTCACTGAACTCACTGCTGCTCCCGAGACCGCGCATCGCCATCTCCCGCGCCGCCTCCAGGTAGGACAACGCCCCGCTGGACCCCGGGTCGTAGGTCAGCACCGTCTGACCGTAGCTGGGCGCCTCCGAGATGCGGACCGAGCGCGGGATGCTCGTGCTCAGCACTTCCTTGCCGAAGTGGGTGCGCACCTCCTCCGCGACCTGTGAGGCGAGCCGGGTACGGCCGTCGTACATGGTGAGGAGGATGGTGGAGACGTGCAGCTTGGGATTGAGGTGGCCGCGCACCAGCTCCACGTTGCGCAGCAGCTGGCCCAGACCCTCCAGGGCGTAGTACTCGCACTGGATCGGGATGAGCACCTCGGCACCCGCCACGAGGGCGTTGACGGTCAGCAGACCGAGTGAAGGCGGGCAGTCGATGAGGATGTAGTCGAGCGGCTGCTCATAGGACTCGATGGCCCGTTGCAGCCGGCTCTCCCGTGCCACCAGCGACACCAGCTCGATCTCCGCGCCGGCGAGGTCAATCGTGGCGGGGGCACAGAACAGCCCTTCCACGTCCGGGACCGGCTGCACGACGTCGGAGAGCGGCTTGCTCTCCACCAGGACGTCGTAGATGGACGGCACCTCGGCGTGGTGGTCGATCCCCAGCGCCGTGGAGGCATTGCCCTGGGGGTCGAGGTCCACGACGAGCACCCGGGCCCCGTGGAGGGCCAGGGAGGCCGCCATGTTGACGGTCGTGGTGGTCTTGCCGACGCCACCCTTCTGGTTGGCGACGACGATCACTCTGGTCTCGGGCGGACGGGGGAGTCCTTCACCGGCCCGCCCCAGAGCCTCGACGGCCAGTTGGGCGGCTCGGCCGATGGGGGTGTCATCCATCGGGGGCGGTGTTTCACGTGAAACATCCTCCCCGAACAGCTCGGTACGGGGACCGGGGACCGGATCGGCCATCGGTCCCGCAATGTTGGCGTCGGACCGCAAGGATTCACTCTCCTCGACTACAAGCTCGCAATGAACAGAGCCTGCCATGCTTTCGGGGTCGCGAACCAGTGAGGCCCGTTCTCCTGTGGATGAATCCTCCGGTCGGCTCGCCGGAGCGAGCGATTCCGAGGCCCGTTGGGTCAGCGATTCGGCCGCCGCGCGGGCTCGACCGAGGATTCCTGGAAGCAGAGAGCGCCGTTTCACGTGAAACACGATGCGCAGGCGCGCATCCGTTTCCTATCCGACACTCCGGGTTGTCTGGCTTTGCCCCGTTATATGGAGCACACCGGCCAATGTCGCCAACGTCACATTCAGCGATGCCGCCGACGGTCCGCCCGCGCGGCCTTGGCCCGCCGGGTCGCGGCACGGACACCGCCGGGGCTCTCCCCCGCGAGTACACGCACGACCGTGGACTGTGGGTCCACCACGCCCTCACCGACCTGAACCACGGAGGTCTCCGCGGCACCGAGCCGGCTCAGTGCGGCCCGGGCGGCCTTGAGCTCTTCCTCGGCCGTATCCCCCTTCAGGACGGCCATCTCTCCGTGCGGGCGCAGCAAGGGCATCCCCCAGCCGGCCAGCCGGTCCAGCGGTGCCACGGCGCGAGCGGTCACGACATCCACCGGGGGCAACTTGCCGATCATCTCCTCGGCGCGGCCGCGTACCACCCCGACGTTGTCCAGGCCCAGCAGCCGGACGGCCTCCTCAAGGAAGGTGGTCCGGCGCAGCAGCGGTTCCAGGAGCGTGATCGTGAGGTCGGGCCGGGTCAGGGCCAGGGGGATGCCGGGCAGACCGGCCCCGGAGCCGACGTCACAGACCGAGACGCCGTGCGGGATCACCTCGGAGAGCACCGCGCAGTTGAGCATGTGCCGCTCCCACAGCCGGGGTACCTCCCGCGGCCCGATCAGCCCACGCCGCACCCCCGCGTCGGCCAGCAGCTCCGCGTAGCGCACCGCGTCCGCGAAACGCTCTCCGAAGACCTCCCGCGCCGCTTCGGGCGCCGGGGGAAGCTCCGCCGCTGCCTCCGTCACGAGAACCGTCCTTCCGTAGTTCGGGCCCCCAGGACTGTGGGAGACCGTCATCAGGCTGACAAGATTCGGCCCCGCCTGCGAGCAGACGGGGCCGAGTGAGTACCAGTACCGCGGGAACCGGGCGAGGTCAGACCGGAAGGACGACCACCCGGCGCTCGGGCTCCTCGCCCTCGGACTCGCTGCGCAACCCCGCCGCGGCGACGGCGTCGTGCACGACCTTCCGCTCGAAGGGCGTCATCGCCCTCAGCTTCACGGGCTGGCCGCTCCCCTTGACCTCTTCGACGGCCTTCACGCCCAGGTCCGTCAACTCGGTGCGCTTGCGCGCCCGGAAGCCCGCGATGTCCAGCATCAGCCGGCTGCGGTCACCGGTCTCCCGGTGCACCGCGAGCCGGGTGAGCTCCTGGAGCGCCTCCAGGACCTCACCCTCCCGTCCCACCAGCTTGTTGAGATCACGGCTCGACGACTCGCCGACGATGGAGACCGACGCGCGGTCGCCCTCGACGTCCATGTCGATGTCACCGTCGAGGTCGGCGATGTCCAGCAGCCCCTCGAGGTAGTCGGCCGCGATCTCACCCTCCTGCTCGAGGCGGGTCAGCGCGTCGGTGGTGTTGCCGTCCGTCACGGCGGGGCTCCTCTACTACTTCTTCTTCGACAGGTTCGGCTTGTCCACGCCACTGCTGGGCTTGGGCTTGGTGCCCGCGGCACCACCACCACCGCCCGGCTTGGGCTTGCTGCTGCCCGCCGCGGCCGGCTGGCCGGTGCCGCCGGTCTGACGCTGGGACTTCGTCTGCCGCTTGGGCTGCGCGCGCTTGACCGGGGCGGCGTCCTGCGCCTCCTTGGCAGCGGCGGGCTCCTCCTTGAGCAGGCCCTTGGCCTTCAGGCGCTCCTGGCGCTGCTGGTAGGCCAGGCTGCCCGGCGTCGGGTTACGGCGGATCACGAACATCTGCTGGCCCATGGTCCACACGTTGGTGGTCAGCCAGTAGATGAGGACACCGACCGGGAAGTTGATGCCGAAGACGGCGAACATGACCGGGAAGACGTACATCAGCATCTTCTGCTGCTGCATGAACGGGGTCTTCACCGTCATGTCGACGTTCTTGGTCATCAGCTGGCGCTGCGTGTAGAACTGCGAGGCCGACATCAGGACGATCATGATGATCGTGACGACGCGCACGTCGGTGACCGAGGCACCGAGCGAGGCGACCTTGTCGGCGCCGTCCCTGAACGTCGCGGCGAGCGGGGCACCGAAGATGTGTGCCTTCTGGGCGCTGGCGACCTGGTCGGCGTTCAGCACGCCCACCGGGTTGCCCTTCGCGATGTTGCTGAGGACGTGGTACAGCGAGAAGAAGAAGGGCGACTGCGCCAGGATGGGAAGACACGAGGAGAGCGGGTTGGTGCCCGTCTCCTTGTACAGCTTCATCATCTCTTCGGACTGACGCTGCTTGTCGTTCTTGTAGCGCTCCTGGATCGCCTTCATCTTCGGCTGGAGCGCCTGCATGTTCCGGGTCGCCTTGATCTGCTTCACGAAGAGCGGGATCAGGCAGATCCGGATCAGGACCACCAGCGAGACGATCGACAGACCCCAGGCCAATCCGCTGTCCTTGTCGAAGACAAGGCTGTACAGCGAGTGGAACTGGACGATGATCCACGAAACTGCGTCGTAGAGGGGGTTCAAGATCCCCACGGTCAGGCTCCTTGGGCGTTAGGGGTCTCGACGGGCTCGGGAGTAACGGACCCGCCCGCTGTGTCGCCCCGGAGGGCGTCACGCAGGCGAGCGTGCCACGGCGGTCGCTTGCGCGGCGGGACATGGTCCACGCCGCCGAGCGACCACGGGTTGCAACGCAGGATCCGCCACGCGGTCAAGGCGGTGCCCTTGATCGCGCCGTGCCGATCGATCGCCGTATACCCGTAGTGAGAACACGAGGGGTAGTACTTGCAGACCGGACCGAGCAACGGGCTGATGGTCCACTGGTAGATCTTGATCAATGCCAGTAGCGGGTACTTCATGGCGCCACCCCCAGGAGCCTCCCGAGGGCGGCATCCAGGTCTCGGGCCAGCTGTGAATGGTCTGCGTCACCCGCACCGGGCAGCGCTCGTACGACTACCAGGCTACCGGGGGGCAGCACGGACAGACGTTCGCGAACAAGGTGACGAAGGCGACGCTTGACCAGGTTCCGGGTGACAGCGCCTCCGACGGCCTTGCTGACAACGAAACCCGCACGCGCCGGGGGGGCACTTCCCCCCGCCGCGTGCGGGTCACGTGTGTCAGTGTCGGTGCGCAGGTGAACGACCAGGAGAGGTCGTCCGGCCCGGCGTCCTCGACGTACCGCGCTCGCGAAGTCCTGCCGCCGCCTCAGCCGATTCTCGGTGGGCAGCACGGCATCACACCTCGCGCTTCGGTGCGATCAGGCGGACAGACGGGCGCGGCCCTTGCTACGGCGGGTCGCGAGGATGGCGCGGCCGGCACGCGTACGCATGCGCAGCCGGAAGCCGTGGGTCTTGGCGCGACGACGGTTGTTCGGCTGGAAGGTGCGCTTGCTCACTCGGGGGCTCCAGGATGAATCGTGTGTTGGCGGGGCGTCGCCTGGCTGTCACCGTGCGCCCACGAGAAACTCGCGGAACATCCCAGGTGTGCACCGCTTAACGATCACCTTGGTGACCCTCGCCCATCGGTAGGCAGGCGGCAGCAGCCATCGACAACTCGACCTGGTTACGGTACGCGCGGCTGAGGCATCAGGTCAAACCAGCGGGACCGGCGGCCGGTGGGCGCCGCCATCCGGACGTGGTTTTGCACACCCTGTGGACAACGACTTGAACCAGGTAGGCCCGGCTGACTACCGTGGCAGAACCCCAAAACATTCCCGTCCGTCCCAAGAACCACACCTTCGTGGGACCCATCGGCACCTACCAGCGACCGAGAGAGCGTGCCCTGTGGCTGACGTAACTGCCGATCTTGCCTCAGTCTGGCCAAGGGTCCTGCAGAAACTTCTCGTCGACGGCGACGACCTGAAGCCGAAGGACGCGGACTGGCTCCAGCGCACCCAGCCGCTCGCCCTGGTGGCGGGCACCGCCGTGCTCTCGGCGCCGAACGAGTTCGCCAAGAGCGTGCTGGAAGGACGGCTCCTCCCGCTGATCACCGAGGTGCTCAGCCGTGAGTTCGGTCATCCCGTGGGTATCGCCATCGCCGTCGCCTCGGGCAGCGAGCAGGAGGCGGCTCCCGCACCGCCCCCGCCCCTTCATGAATCACAGCAGGGCGGATACGACCCCGAGCCCTCCGGTTACGGCGAGCCGCAGCACGGCTACGGGGAGGGCCCGCGGATGCGCCGCGCGTACCCCGAGCACCAGGCCGGCTCCCCGGGCGGCTGGCCGCCCCGCGATCCCGAGGACCACTGGCAGCAGCAGCGGCTCGGCGACTTCCAGGAGCGCGAGCCCTACCCGTCGCCCCCGTCGCGCTACGACATGCCGCCGGCGCACCAGATCCCGCCCCGCCGCGAGCCCTCCACGACCCAACTGCCCCCGATGCCCGCCCCCCGCACACCGGGCGGCCCCCACGGCGGCGGGCCCGGCGGGCCCGGAAGCCACAACAGCCACGGTGGTCACAACAGCCACGGCGGTCACAACGGGCACAGCTCCTCCGGCCACGGCGGCGGCACGGGCAACGGACCCGGTTCCGGCGGCAGCTCCGGCGGCCCGGCCGAGCCGACCGCCCGGCTGAACCCCAAGTACCTCTTCGACACCTTCGTCATCGGCGCCTCCAACCGCTTCGCGCACGCCGCCGCGGTGGCGGTCGCCGAGGCGCCGGCCAAGGCGTACAACCCGCTGTTCATCTACGGGGAGTCCGGCCTCGGCAAGACCCACCTGCTGCACGCCATCGGGCACTACGCGCGGAGCCTGTACCCGGGGACCCGGGTCCGGTACGTGAGCTCGGAGGAGTTCACCAACGAGTTCATCAACTCCATCCGCGACGGCAAGGCGGACGCGTTCCGCAAGCGGTACCGCGACATGGACATCCTGCTCGTCGACGACATCCAGTTCCTGGCGAGCAAGGAGTCGACGCAGGAGGAGTTCTTCCACACCTTCAACACCCTGCACAACGCGAACAAGCAGATCGTGCTCTCCTCGGACCGGCCGCCCAAGCAGCTGGTGACCCTGGAGGACCGGCTCCGCAACCGTTTCGAGTGGGGCCTGATCACCGACGTCCAGCCGCCGGAGCTGGAGACCCGGATCGCGATCCTGCGCAAGAAGGCCGTGCAGGAGCAGCTCAACGCCCCGCCGGAGGTACTGGAGTTCATCGCCTCCCGGATCTCGCGCAACATCCGCGAGCTGGAGGGCGCGCTGATCCGGGTGACCGCGTTCGCGAGCCTGAACCGGCAGCCGGTCGATCTGCAGCTGACCGAGATCGTCCTGAAGGACCTGATCCCGGGCGGCGAGGACTCCGTGCCGGAGATCAGCGGCCAGGCGATCATGGCGGAGACGGCCTCCTACTTCGGGCTGGACGTGGAGGACCTGTCGGGCTCCTCCCGCAGCCGGGTGCTCGTCACGGCACGCCAGATCGCCATGTACCTGTGCCGTGAGCTCACCGATCTGTCGCTGCCGAAGATCGGCGCGCTGTTCGGCGGCCGCGACCACACGACCGTGATGCACGCCGACCGGAAGATCCGCTCCCTCATGGCGGAACGGCGGTCGATCTACAACCAGGTCACCGAGCTCACCAACCGCATCAAGAGCTGACCGCGGCCGGGGGCCAGGGGCCGAGCGGAAGCGCGCCGCGGCCCCCTCACAGCCCCTTCGCAGTCCTGTGCGCGGCCGCTTCGGCGGCCTCCACGCGTCCTCAGCGCCCCGGGTCCAACTCCCGGGGCGCTTCGCTTTGTTCGAACGCGCCGGCCGCGAGCCGCCCACAGGAACGTCTCTCCACAGCGAGGGGCCGGATGTCCCTGTCCACAGCCTGGGGATGCCCGAGTTGTCCAGAACTCGTCCACAGCCGGGGCCGTGGGAGACTCATCGCGCCTGCTGGGAGGCGTGTGGATTTGTGGGCAACCCGGATCCACAGACTGTGGACGCCCAGGCCGCCCACAAGGGCGTCCACGAAGTTGTCCACCGGCCGCCCACAGGTTCGGGGCGGTTGTCCCCATCTCGGGGCGGCTTCTCCACAGTTCTGTCCACTGTTCGGCAACCCGACACGACGACTCACCGGTCGGAGTGAACCGCGTCACACCAACGTGGTGGGTTGGGCTGGGGAGAACCTGGGTATTCCTGGGGACAGTGCTGGGGAGAACCGGACCCTTCCTGTGCATCGCGTGTGCACAACTTCGGGCTGTCCACAGACGGGGCTGTTTGTCCACGGGCGCCACCCACAGGCGCGGTGGATAAAAAACAGGGCCTGACCTGCACAGAGACCACTTATCCACGGTATCCACACCCCCTATTACTACGACCAGGGATAGATACCGGGAGACCTGCTTCGAAGCGGGGCCTGTGCACAAACGAGCCGGCGACCGTCCGAGCCCTCCCGCTCCGGCTTGACCCCATCGCGCACCGCATGTCGGTGGCGGCTGTCAGACTGTTCCCCGGCAAGAGGGCCAGCAGGGCCAAGAGACAGTTCGGCCACAGACAGCCAGCAACAGCAGGAGGCGGTTCCGGTGAAGATCCGGGTGGAGCGCGATGTACTCGCGGAGGCAGTGGCCTGGGCGGCCCGCAGTCTCCCGGCCCGTCCCCCGGTGCCGGTCCTGGCAGGGCTGCTGCTGAAGGCCGAGGAGGGCCAGCTGAGCCTGTCCGGCTTCGACTACGAGGTCTCGGCCCGGGTCTCCGTCGAGGCCGACGTCGAGGAGGACGGCACCGTCCTGGTCTCCGGCCGGCTGCTCGCTGACATCTCGCGGGCACTTCCCAACAGGCCTGTGGAGATCTCCACCGACGGTGTGCGCGTGACCGTCGTCTGCGGCAGCTCGCGATTCACACTCCACACCCTGCCTGTGGACGAGTACCCGGCACTGCCCGCGATGCCGACCGCCTCCGGCACGGTCCCCGGCGAGGTCTTCGCCGCGGCCGCCGCCCAGGTCGCCATCGCGGCCGGCCGTGACGACACCCTCCCGGTGCTCACCGGTGTGCGCATCGAGATCGAGGGCGACACGGTCACCCTGGCCGCCACCGACCGCTACCGCTTCGCGGTCCGCGAGTTCCTGTGGAAGCCGGAGACCCCGGACATCTCCGCGGTCGCCCTGGTGCCCGCCAAGACCCTGCTGGACACCGCCAAGTCGCTCACCAACGGGGATTCGGTCTCCATCGCCCTGGCCGGCTCCGGCGCGGGCGAGGGCCTGATCGGCTTCGAGGGCGCGGGCCGCCGTACGACGACCCGGCTGCTCGAGGGCGATCTGCCGAAGTACCGGACGCTCTTCCCGACCGAGTTCAACTCCGTCGCCGTCATCGAGACGCCCCCGTTCGTCGAGGCCGTCAAGCGCGTCGCCTTGGTGGCCGAGCGCAACACGCCGGTCCGGCTGAGCTTCGAGCAGGGCGTGCTGACCCTGGAGGCCGGGTCCAGCGACGATGCACAGGCTGTGGAGCGGGTGGACGCCAAGCTGGACGGCGACGACATCTCGATCGCCTTCAACCCGACCTTCCTGCTGGACGGTCTGAGCGCGATCGACTCCCCCGTGGCGCAGTTGTCGTTCACCACGTCCACCAAGCCCGCGCTGTTGAGCGGCCGTCCGGCCGCCGACGCCGAGGCGGACGACGCGTACAAGTACCTCATCATGCCGGTCCGGCTGTCCGGCTGATGCGAGGCCTGTCCGGTCACGTCGGCCCCTGGGGGCCGACGTAGGCTCGACCTAGGTCAGGCAGGCTTCGAACGAAGGATCAACGATGGAGCTCGGTCTCATCGGTCTCGGCAAGATGGGCGGGAACATGCGCACCCGCATCCGCCAGGCCGGACACACTGTCATCGGCTACGACCGCAA
>NZ_JBHXSO010000023.1:0-115000 GCF_042714775.1 Streptomyces sp. NPDC058691
GCCCCCTGCAGGGGGCAACGGCCTTCGCCGTTCGCTCAGGTCAGGTCAGGTCAGGTCAGGTCGGATCAGACCGGGTCGGCTCAGAGCGCCACGCCGAGCAGGGCGTTCACCGCGCGCGACACCAGCCCGGGGGCCCCGGTGTCGGTGCCGCCCTCGGCGGCCTGGAGCGCCGCCCAGCGGTCCACCACGGCGAGCGCGGCGGGCGCGTCCAGGTCGTCGGCCAGCGCCTCGCGGATCTCCTCGACCAGGGCGTCGGCGGACGGGCCGTCCGGCCGCGACACGGCCGCGCGCCACCTGCCGAGCCGCTCGACGGCCTGCTCGAGGACGGCGTCCGTCCACTCCCAGTCCGCGCGGTAGTGGTGGGCCACAAGGCTGAGGCGTATGGCGGCCGGGTCGACGCCGTCCCGGCGCAGCTGCGAGACGAAGACGAGGTTGCCCTTGGACTTGGACATCTTCGCGCCGTCGAGCGCCACCATGCCGGCGTGCACATAGGCCTTGGCCATCGGGAACTCGCCGGTGAGCACCTGGGCGTGCGAGGCGCCCATCTCGTGGTGCGGAAAGGCGAGGTCGGAGCCGCCGCCCTGGACGTCGAAGCCCATGCCGAGGTGGTCCAGCGCGATCGCGACGCACTCGATGTGCCACCCGGGCCGTCCGCGGCCGAGGCTGCCGCCGTCCCAGCTGGGCTCCCCGTCGCGGGCCGAGAGCCACAGGATCGGGTCGAGGGGGTTCTTCTTGCCGGGACGGTCGGGGTCGCCGCCGCGCTCCGCGGAGAGCGCGCGCATGGCGGCCGCGTCGAGGTGGGAGACGCTGCCGAAGTGCGGGTCGGCGTCGACGTGGAAGTAGACGTCGCCGTCGAGCTCGTAGGCGGCGCCCGCCTCGCGCAGCCGCTCGACCAGCGGGACGATCCCGGGGATCGCCTCGACCGCGCCGATGTAGTGGGCGGGCGGCAGCATCCGCAGGGCTGTCATGTCCTCGCGGAACAGGGTGGTCTCGCGCTCGGCGAGGGCCGTCCAGTCCTGACCGGTGGCCACGGCCCGCTCCAGCAGCGGGTCGTCGACGTCGGTGACGTTCTGGACGTAGTGGACCTGGCGCTTCGTGTCGAGCCACACGCGCTGCACGAGGTCGAACGCGTTGTAGGTGGCCGCGTGCCCCATGTGGGTGGCGTCGTAGGGGGTGATCCCGCAGACGTAGATGCGGGCGACCGGTCCGGGGTCCAGGGTTACCGGTCCACCGGTCGCGGTGTCGTGGAGACGAAGGTCGCGTCCCCTGCCCGGGAGGGCGGGGACGTCGGAAGCGGGCCAGGCATGCATGTCATGAGATTAACCGCCCGCGTCTTCGGCAAACGACCGGCGGGGTCCCACGGGACTGTGCCGTCGCCCACGCCGGGGGCCCGCAGCGCGCCCGCAGTGCGCCCGCCAGGGCCGGACGGCCGGCTCAGATCGGGGGCCAGGGGATGGCCGGCCACTCCCCGGAGGGCTCCGGGTGCCGTCCCGTGCGCAGCAGCTCCGCCACGCGCTCGCGCAGCGCGGCCAGTTCCTCGGCGGTGATCAGCTCGGCCAGCCGCGCCCCGAGGCCGCCGTCGCCGAGTTCCGTCTCCAGCTTGCGGAGCACGTCCACGGCCTCGTCGGTCAGCGGCTCCCCCGCCCAGCCCCACAGCAGCGTCCGCAGCTTGTTCTCGGCGTTGAACGTCACACCGTGGTCGATGGCGTAGAGCCCGCCCGCCGCCGTCGGCAGCAGGTGGCCGCCCTTGCGGTCCGCGTTGTTGATCACGGCGTCGAGCACCGCGAGGCGCCGCAGGCGCTCGTCGTCCGCGTGCACCAGCAGCGCGGTGCGGCCCTCGCCGACCTCCGCGAAGCCGACCGCCTTCCAGCCGGGCTCCGGCTCCTCGGCGTCCACGAGCGCGAGCAGGCCGTCGCCGCCGGCCTCGCCTTCCTCGGGGGTGTCGATCCACAGCTGGCACATGCCCTCGCCGTACGGTCCGTCGCGCAGCACCGTGGGCGGCACGAGGCCCCACCCGGTCGCCTCGGACACCAGGAAGGCGGCCACCTCGCGCTGGGCGAGCGTGCCGTCGGGGAAGTCCCACAGCGGGCGCTCCCCGGCGACCGGCTTGTAGACGCAGTGGGCGGTGGCGCCCTCGTGGGCGATCTCGCAGTAGAGCACGGCGTTCGAGGCGTCGCGCAGCCGTCCGCGGACCGTCAGTTCGCCGCGCGCGAGCAGTTCCGCCCCGGATATGCCGCCGTCGACACCATCGGCCGGCACGCCGCCGTTCAGCCCGCCGCCGATCGCCGGTACCCGTTCTGACGTGGGCATACGTGTCCTTCCGGGTCCAGGGGCAGGCTGCACAGGGGGCACGGGGGCCGCCCCGCGGCCACGACGTCCAGGGCGCGCTTGGCGAAGGTGCGGGCCTGGGCGCCGGTCAGGCGCACCCGCAGCAGGGGCGGCCCGTTCTCCTCGTCCTGGAGCAGCATCTCCTCCGCGGCCTCCAGGTCCTCCTCGTCGTCCGCCTCGATCTCGACGAGGGCCTGCGCCTCCAGGATCATGCGCTCCTCGGCGCCGTCCCAGGCGAGGGCCATGGTGCCGACCCGGAACTCCTCCTCGACCGGAGCCTGCAGGGGAGCGTTGTCGGCCAGCTCGCTGGGCGCCACGGCGGGTACGGGCGCGGCGCCGCCGGTGCGCCGCACGACCTCGTCCAGGAGTTCGTCGATACGTTCCGCCAGCGCCTCGACCTGGGTCTTCTCCAAGGCGACGCTGGTGGTCCGGCCGGCCGCGCTGGCCTGCAGGAAGAAGGTGCGTTGTCCGGGCTGGCCAACGGTGCCTGCGACGAAGCGGTCGGGCTTGTCGTAGAGGAACACCTGACGAGGCACGTCCTGCTCCGTTTGCTCGGTGTCTTCGAGGTCCGGTCCACCCTACTGCGGAAGCTGATCACGGTGCGCCCGCACCACCACCGACCTCCGCGTCCCCCGGCGCGGCCGTGGGCTGCTCGCGCGGCCGGAGCCCGTCGAGGCTGCCGGTGTCCCCGAGGCGGAGCAGGAAGGGCCGTTCCGAGGTGTAGCGGATGGCCGTCACCGAGCAGGGGTCGACGGCGATGCGCTGGAAGAGGTCGAGGTGCATGCCGAGTGCGTCGGCGACGACCGCCTTGATGACGTCGCCGTGCGAGCACATGACCCACAGCGCGTCGGGGCCGTGGGCCTCCTCCATGCGGGCGTTCCAGTCGCGCATGGCGTCGACGGCGCGGATCTGCATGGCGCGCAGCGACTCGCCGCCCTCGCCGGGGAAGACGGCGCCCGACGGATAGCGCTGCACGACTCCCCACAGCGGCTCGTCGGCGAGCTCGGCGAGCTTGCGGCCGCTCCAGTCGCCGTACGCGCACTCGGAGATCCGCTCCTCGACGTGGAGGGGGACGTCGGGCAGCACGTCCAGCAGCGGCTGGACCGTCTCACGGCAGCGCTGCAGCGGGCTGGTGACCACCGCCGCGGGCGGCAGGGACGCCAGCCGCGCGGCGAGGTCCGCCGCCTGGTCACGGCCGGTCTCGTCGAGGGCGACTCCGGGGAGCCGTCCGGCCAGCACGTTCTCGGAATTGGCGGTGGACCGGCCGTGCCGGACCAGGATCACGGTGGACATGACCGCCACCATACGGCCCGCCCGCGACCGGTGTGTCGGCGGCGATACGCGGAAAGAGACATACGTGATCGTGGACTGTGCCGTGTACCGCGACGGCGAGCGAACGGCGACACCCGCCGGCGTGGCCGAGGCCCTGGAAGCCGCGCGGGCCATGGAGGGTGCCTTCGTCTGGATCGGGCTGTACGAGCCCACGGAGAAGGAGTTCGACCTCGTCAGCCGGGAGTTCACGCTCCACCCGCTGGCGGTGGAGGACGCCCTCAGCGCCCATCAGCGCCCCAAGCTGGAGGTCTACGAGGGCTCGCTCTTCCTGGTGCTGAAGCCGGTGGCCTACGACGACGTGCGGGACACGGTCATCGCGAGCGAGCTGATGGTCTTCGTCGGGCACGACTTCGTCGTCACCGTGCGCCATGGCGAGGCGATCGCCCCCGGGGAGATCCGGCACCGCCTGGAGGCCGAGCACGAGATCCTCAAGCACGGCCCGAGCGCCGTGATGTACGCCATCAGCGACACCGTGGTGGACGACTACACGGTGGTGGCGGCGGACCTCCAGGCCGATCTGGAGGAACTGGAGGCGGAGGTGTTCTCCCCCGAGCCGCGCCGGACGGCCGGCAGCCGCGGCGCGGAGAGCACGGCCAGCCGGATCTACGCGTTCAAGCGCCAGTTGCTGGAGTTCCGCCGGGCGACCTCGCCGCTGATGCAGCCGATGATCCGGCTGTCCGCGGGCGCGGTGCCGTACGTGGCGTCCAGCACCCAGCCGTTCTTCCGCGATGTCGCCGACCACCTCACCCGGGCCAACGAACTGGTGGACGGCCTCGACCGGCTGCTCAGCGACATCCTGGGCGCCCATCTGACCCAGGTCGGCGTGCGGCAGAACGACGACATGCGCAAGATCTCGTCCTGGGCCGCCATGGCGGCCGTGCCGACCATGATCACCGGTGTCTACGGCATGAACTTCGAGCACATGCCGGAACTGCGCCAGGTGTGGGGCTATCCCGCCGTCCTGACGGTCATCGTGGTGGCCGAGATCCTGCTGTACCGGACGTTCAAACGGCACGGCTGGCTGTAGCCGGCCGAGCCGGCCGGTGCGCTCCTCGTGCCCGTCGCTACACGGCCGCCTCGGCCGCGGTGGCGGGCCCGCCGAGGGCGTCGCGCCGCTGCGGCATGGACAGCCGGACCATGCGCCGCCAGCCGCCGAGGCGCTCGTAGAGGTAGACGGCGTGGATGCCCGCGCGCAGCAGCGCGGACCGGCCCCGGGACCAGCCGAGTACCCGTCCCATGTGGGCCATGACGGCGAGGCTGACGTCGCGGTAGACGCGGATCTCGGCCAGCGCGCACGTGCGCAGGGTCTGCCGGATGACGCGGCCGTGCCCGGCGGCGGCGAAGCGCAGCAGTTCCTCGTGGCAGTAGGCGAGGTGGTTGTCCTCGTCCTGGGAGATCATGCGGACGGCGCGGCCGATGTCGGGGTGGTCGGCGAAGTGGCGGGAGAGCAGCGCCATCTGCTCGGAGGCGCGCTGCTCGGTGACACGGCTGTGGGCGAGGTAGGTGACGACGTCCCCGACGGTCAGCGGCTCGGCGCGGCGGAGCTTGTCGTGGGCGAGGCCGATGCCGCCGCGTTCCAGCAGCATCGTGTAGTCGGTGTCCGCGGGCACGGGGACGGGGTCCAGTCCGCGCTTGTGCAGCAGGGCGTTGAAGATCCGCCCGTGCTTGTCCTCGTCGGCGCCGTGCCGGGCGATCTTCGGCGCCAGGCCGCGCTCCGGCTCGGGCACCAGGGCGGCGATACGGCCGTTCTCCCAGCCGCCCTGCGCCTCGCCGCTCGCGGCGATCGAGCAGAAGAGCCGGAAGGAGTCGTCGTGGTCGAGGATCTCCTGGAACAGACTCCGGGCGGAGAGCATGTCGGAACCTCCTGGGCGAACCGGATGGAACCACCGGATGACTCGACGAATCAGTCATACGTAAATGAAGAGTCAAATGCCCCGGAAAGCCGGTGGCAACAGCCCCGCGCGTCAACTCGGCCGAACGGATGAGGACGATCGGGTGAGGGGTGCGTAACCCCTGGCGCTTTTGGGCGTTGAGTTTGGTGACGGCCGTGGCGGGGAAGACCCCCGAGCCCCCACCACGGCCGCGGAAACCGAGGGGTCCTGCGGCCGGCCCGGGCGCTCGTGATTTCATAGCCCCTCGGAGGGGTCACTACCTAGACATGTTCAGCAAGGCGACGCGGAGCCGCTCGACGGTGCGTCCAGCGGGCCCCGCGGGTTCGGACTGGGCTCCTTACGCACGCCTGGACGACGCGGCGCACGCCTATTTCCTGCACGCCGAGGTGGCCCTTGAGGCGATCGGCGGAGTCGTGGGCCGGCGGCGGGTACGCGGCTTCACCCTGGAACGCGTGGTGGACCTCACGGAGGCCGGCACATCGGTGTGGCAGGAGGCCGCGGTCTGCGACGGGCGGCGGCTGATCCTCTGGCACAGCGAGGAGGTCGCCGACGAGGACGCCCCCGGCGGCCGCGTCCTGGACTCCTCCGTGCAGGTGCTGCCCCTGGAGACCATCGGCCACGTCGGGATGCGCACCCTGGTGGGCCGCGACGAGCAGGGCGGGCGCGTCGACCGCGGGGTGTACGTGGTGCTGGCGACCGCGATGCCGCACGAGCTGAGCGCGGTGCGCGGGGACGCCGACGGGGCGATCGCCTCGGCCCGGTTCCGGCCGGAGGCATTCCGCTTCAGCAAGTCCCTGGAGGACGGCGGCCCCGGGCAGATAGCGCGCCTGATCGCCTTCGGACGGCTGCTGGGGCGGCTGGTCCCGGGCTGAGCCGGGACCGGCCGCCGCCGCGCGGTGCCGCCGGGACCTACTCGGCCAGCCCGGCCCGCTCCAGCGCCTCGACGCCCGTGCGCAGGGCCGTCATCCGCTCGTCCAGGGTGAAGCCCGCCGGGGCGAGGGTCAGCGTGGTCACACCGGCCGCGGCGTAGGCCTGCATGCGGTCGGCGATGCGCTCCACCGTACCGAGCAGGGTGGTGGAGTCGATCAGCTCGCGCGGGATCGCGGCCGCGGCGCCGTCCTTGTCGCCGGACAGGTACTTGTCCTGGATCTCGGCGGCCTCCTTCTCGTACCCCATGCGCTGCGCGAGCTTGTTGTAGAAGTTCTGCTTGCGGCTGCCCATGCCACCCACGTACAGCGCGGTGTAGGGGCGGAAGAGGTCGGCCAGCGCGTCCACGTCCTCGCCGACGGCGAGCGGGACCGTCGGGCAGACATCGAAGCCCTCCATGGTCTTGCCGGCCTTCTCGCGGCCCGCCCGGATGTGGCGCAGGGCGGTGTCCTCCAGGTGTTCGGCGGAGGGGAAGATCAGCAGCGCGCCGTCGGCCAGTTCGCCGGTCTGCTCCAGGTTCTTCGGGCCGATGGCCGCGATGTACAGCGGGATGTGCTCGCGGACGGGGTGCACGGTCAGCTTGAGCGCCTTGCCGGGGCCTTCCGGCAGCGGCAGCGTCCAGTGCTCGCCCTCGTGCGTCAGCCGCTCGCGGGACATCGCCTTGCGGATGATCTCCACGTACTCGCGGGTGCGGGCCAGCGGCTTGTCGAACCTGACGCCGTACCAGCCCTCGGAGACCTGGGGGCCGGAGACGCCGAGCCCGAGGCGGAAGCGGCCGCCCGACAGCGAGTCGAGGGTGGCCGCGGTCATGGCGGTCATCGCGGGCGTGCGGGCCGGGATCTGGAAGATGGCCGAGCCGACGTCGATGCGCTCGGTCTGCGCGGCGACCCAGGCCAGGACGGTGGGCGCGTCAGAGCCGTAGGCCTCGGCCGCCCAGCACACCGAGTAGCCGAGACGGTCCGCCTCCTTGGCGACGGCGAGGTTGTCCGCGTCCATCCCGGCGCCCCAGTAGCCGAGGTTGATCCCGAGCCGCATGGCAATCCCCTTACCGATGAGTAACGTCGTTGTTCCCCGGACCATATCGCCCCGACGGCGGCGCGACGCCTGTCGGGTACGTCACTCGGGCCCAATTAACGCCGTTGACCAGTAATGTCAGCCCTCATGGAGCAAAGGCACCTCGGCCGTACCGGACTGCGTGTGTCCCGGCTCGGGCTCGGCACGCTGACGTGGGGACGCGACACCGGCGAACTCGACGCCGCGGACCAGCTCAAGGCCTTCTGGGAGGCCGGTGGGACGCTTGTCGACACGGCCGACGTGTACGGCGACGGCAGCGCGGAGTACCTGCTCGGCCGGCTGGTCGAGGACCTCGTGCCGCGCTCGGACCTGGTGATCGCCACCAAGGCCGGCAGCGTGCCCGACCCCGACCGTCGCTTCAACGCCTCCCGCGGCCACCTGCTCGCCGCCCTGGACGCCTCGTTGCAGCGGCTCGGGACGGACTACGTGGATCTGTGGCAGGTGCACGCGTACGACCCCACGACCCCGCTGGACGAGACGCTGCAGGCCCTCGACCTCGCCATCACCTCGGGCCGCGCCCGCTACGTCGGCGTCTCCAACTTCTGCGGCTGGCAGCTCGCCAAGGCCGCCACCTGGCAGCGGGCCGTGCAGACGCGGACGCCGCTGTCCAGTACGCAGATGGAGTACTCGCTGCTCCAGCGCGGCATCGAGCGCGAGGTGCTGCCCGCCGCGCTGGACCTCGGGGTGGGCCTGCTGCCCTCCTCCCCGCTCGGACGCGGCGTGCTGACGGGCAAGTACCGGCACGGCACCCCGTCGGACTCCCGGGGCGGCTCGGAGGACATGGCGCCCTTCGTCGCGCCCTACCTCGACGAGACGGCCCGGCTCATCGTGGACGCGCTGGCCATAGCGGCCGACGGGCTGGCCGCCTCGCCGCTCCAGGTGGCCCTGGCCTGGGTGCGGGACCGCCCCGGGGTCGCCGCGCCGATCGTCGGAGCGCGCAACGCCCAGCAGCTGGCGGCGGCGTTGTCAGTGGAGGCCCTTAGTCTTCCCGAAGAGATCTGCCAGGCGCTGGACGACGTTTCGGCGCCGCTGCACCGCTATCCGGACCACGACTGGAGCACGCTGTGAGCGTCCTCCGGAGGTAGTCCGCCCTACTACGGAGGCCACCGTGACCGAGGACCGCGACGACCGCGAGGACACCGCCGGTGCCGCGGACGGCATCGGCGAGGACGCGCCGCCGGCCCGGCGCCCGCGCCCGTCCACCGAAGGCGTCGGCTCGCAGCTGCCCGAGGAGCTGACGGACCTGGCGGCCGCGGTGCGGGCGATCGAGCGCGGGGAGCGGCCGGCGGCCGTTCCCAGGGGCCGTGCCGCCCCGGCACGCCCGGCCCCGGAGCGTTCGCCGGTGCCCGCGCCCGCCCCCGCCGTGATGGCCCCTGCCTCCGTTCCCGCCGTGCTCAGCGGGGACGCGGTGGCCGCCGCGCGCACGGTGCTCGCCGCGGGCGGCGCTCCGGAGGGGCTGGCGGAGGCGGCTGTGGCGGTGCTCGGCGAACGGGCCGGCGAGGTGTTGCGCGAGGACCCGTGGCAGGTGCTGTCCGTGCCGGGGGTCCGGGTGGACCAGGCCGACGGCTTCGCGAAGGCACTGCTGGGCGGCTCCGCGGGCCCGGACGACGAGCGCCGGGTACAGGCCCTGGTCGTCCGGCTGCTGGAGCAGGCGGCGGAGCAGGGGCACACGGCGGTCGAATGGTCCGTGCTCGGCGCGGCCCTGGGCCGGCACGCGGTCAACGCCACCGACGACGCGCTCAAGGCGGCCGTGACGGACGGCTCGGCGCTGCTCTTCCACGTCCCCGACGAGAGCGCCGGACCCGCGCAGGCGACGGCCGCCGACGACGAGGACGACGAGCGGCCGGTGCGGCTGCTGCTCGGCCTGGACCGGTGGGCGATGGCGGAGGAGAGCCTCGCCGACGGCCTGATGCGGCTGCTCAACACCTTCTCCCCCGGCGAGGGAGCGGACTGGGAGGGCGCGGCCGCCGCGGCACCCTCCTCGTCCGCGGGCGCGCTCGTGCGCGCGGCCGCGGGCAGCGGCCTCGTGGTCCACCAGGGCGCCGAGGAGGCCCGCGCCGAACCCGCCGCCCTGGTGGCGGCCGCCCGGGCGCTCGGCCTGCGCGCCTACGCCGTCGCGGCCACCGAGGACGGCCGCGGGCGGCTGGCCGAGGCGGGCGCGGGCGAGGACGCGGTGGCCACCTTCGCGGGGCTGCTCGCCGGCCACGAGGGGCCCGGCCGGGACGAGGACGGGACGCTGGCGCTGGACCTCCTGGCGGTCCTGGACGCGCCGCAGCTGGACGTGGAGGCGGCGGCGACCCTCGTGGAGGCCGTGCCCGACGGCGCACGGCTGATCCTCTCCGGCGACCCGGGCGCGCTGTGGTCCGCCGGCCCCGGGCGGATTCTCGCCGACCTGGCCGCCGCCAAGGTGTGCCCGCAGGTCGCCTCGCGCACACCCGACCCGGGGCCGATCGGCGAGCTGGTCTCGGGGATCGGCATCGGTGAACTCACGCAGGTGGAGGCGCCCGAGAAGGAGGTCGTGATCGTCCCGGTGCGCGACCCCGGGGAGGCGGTGCACCGCACGGTGCAGCTGGTCGCGGACTCCGTGCCCCGGGTCATCGGAGTGCCCGCGGAGAGCACGCAGGTCATCACCCCGGGCCATGGCGGCGCCGCCGGTACCCGGGTGCTCAACGCGGCGCTCAAGGAACGGCTGAACCCCGGCCCCGGCCGCTTCGGCGGCTTCGACCCCGGGGACCGGGTGCTCCTCACCCCCGCCCCCGGCAGGACCGTGCCGGGCACCGTGGCCGGTGGCGGCGACGAGGGCCTGCGCGTGGACTGCGACGGGGCCGCCGTCGTCGTTCCGCCCGACGCCGTCGCCGCGCAGGTGCGCCACGGCTGGGCGATCACCGCACACCAGGCCGCCGGGCGCCGCTGGCCTGCCGCGGTCGTGGTACTGCCGGGCGACGCGGCTCAGGCCCTCACCCGGGCCTGGATCTACACCGCCTTCGGCCGGGGCGAGCGGCACCTGTCCGTCGTCCAGGGCGTCGATCAGGCGCTCCCCCGCGCCGTCGCCGAGATCCCGGCCCGGGAGCGCACCACACGGCTGCGCGACATCCTCCGCGAGCAGGCGGCGTCCGCGCAGTAGCGCGCGGCGCGGGGGCCCGGGCAAGCCCGGGCCCCCGCGCGGTCCGTCATGCCTCGCTGCGGTCCTCGCCGAGCGCGTCGCTCTCCTCGTCGAAGACCGCGCTGACGTCGAACCGGCAGATCAGGTGGCGCGGATCGGCCTGCTCGAAGGGGGTGGCCAGCCACTCCCCCGGCTCCGCCGCCTCCACCGCGGTCACCCAGACCGTGGAGTCGCCCTCCTCCAGGCCGAACTCCTTGTGCCGCTCGGCGATCTCGTCGGGCTCGTACTCCCCGAACAGGGCCCCGATCGCGGCCGCGACATCGGTGCCGCCCTCGTCCTCGGGGTCGGTGTCGGCGACGCGTTCCGCCTGCTTCACCAGCCGCTGCGGATCGCCCACGGTGTAGTCGCGGCGGATCAGGACGCTGATCGCGCCCGGCTGCTCGGGACCGTCGTACTCGGGCAGCGTGTCCCCGAGCGGCACCTCGAAGGGGGTGACCTCGTCATAGGCGTCGTAGAGCAGCTCGTCGTAGGCCTCGGCCGCCGAGGCCAGGGCCTCGAAGGCCTGGTAGACCGCGGGATCGTCCTCCCCGGTGCGGTGCTCGACCGCGGCCAGGTGGCGGTCCAGAGCGGCCTTCACCGCCTCGACGGCGGCTCGTACCTCGGCAACAGCGGGCAGCGCGGCATCAGACATGCGGAAGACGCTATCCGTAGTGAGGCGCTCCCCGCACAATAGATGCGATGCCTGAATACGAATTCAGAGATGTGTACGTGCCACGGGGCGTCTCCCGCAAGGAGGCCCAGCGGCTCCTGACCGACCATGCGGAGTACGGCCACTGGGAGTTGGACCGTCTCCGCCTCTATCCGGACGGCAGTCGCCGGGTACGGCTGCGACGAAGAATCATCCGCCAGGTCCGCGCCACATGGTGATGCACACCACATGAAGCGGGGCCCCGCGCCGGCGGGGCCCCTTCCTCACATGCCGCCCCACAGGGGAGACGGAGGCGTTCAGCGACGGGCCGCGCGGGCGCGGCGGAAGAGCACGGCGCCGCCGAGCAGCAGGCCTGCGCTGGTGAGCAGCGCGGTGCTGACGTCCTCGGTACCGGTCTGGGCCAGGCTGGGGCCGCCACCGCCCGGGACGCCGGCCGGCTCCGGGTTGTTGTGCTCCGGGTAGTCGTCGTTGCCGCGCGGGATGTTCCGGTGCGGGCGCGGGTGGTGCCCGTGGCCCTTGCCGCCGCCGCCGTAGTGGCCGCCGTGGCCGCCGGCGTTCACGCAGGTGTTGCCGACCGCCGGGTTGAGCAGACCGACCACGTCGACCGAGTTGCCACAGGCGTTGACCGGGATGTTCACCGGCGCCTGGACGGCGTTCCCGGAGAGGATGCCGGGCGAGCCGACCGCGGCGGCGTGGGCCGACGCGCCTCCGTGACCGTAGCCACGACCGTCGCGGTCGCCACCGAAGCCGCGTCCGTGACCGCCGTCGTTGCCGCCGAATCCGCGGCCGCCGTCGTTGCCGCGACTGCCGAACGCGGAGTCGACACCGCGGTCGGAACCGCCCCGGCCGTCCTTGTCGCGGTAACCGCCCACGGGCTTGTGGAAGCCCTTCTTGTAGACGCGGACCTCGCGGCGCTCGGGGGAGCCGTTGACGCAGGTGTTGCCGGCCGCCGGGTTGAGGAGGCCGATCACGTTGATGGTGTTGCCGCAGACGTTCACCGGGATGTTCACCGGAACCTGGATCGCGTTGCCGGACGCGATGCCCGGCGAGCCGGCGGCGACGCCGGACGCGTTGGAGTCCGCGTAGGCGGCCATACCGCCGGTCACGGCGAGCACGCCGCCGGTCGCGACCGCGGTGAGAAGCCCCTTTTTCGCGACTTGTCGCATGGAATGTCCCTGCCTTGCTTTTCCAGATACGGAAACCGGCGGGCAATGCCCGCCGGGGGAATGGTCGCCCCCCCGGACGTCAGAACTTCGCCTCCCCCTACCGGGTCGGCCCCGGAAGCGCACAGGGCATTTCCGGGGCCGACCGGTTTCAGGCCTCCAAGGAGGCCTGAGAGAAAGTCACTTGCCGTCCTTGTCGACGTAGCCGCCACCGATGGGCTTGTGGAAGCCCTGCTTGTGGAAGCCCTTCTTGTAGACGCGGACCTCGCGGTGCCCGAAGGACCCGTTGATGCAGACGTTGCCCGCCGCCGGGTTGAGGAGGCCCACGATGTTGATCGTGTTGCCGCAGAGGTTGACCGGGATGTTGACCGGAACCTGAATCAGGTTCCCGGACAGCACGCCCGGCGAGCCGGCGGCCACGCCGTTCGCGTGGGAGTCCGCGTGGGCCATGCCGCCGGTGACGGCGAGCGCTCCACCGGCCGCGACCGCAGTGATCAGCGCCTTCTTTGCAACCTGTCGCATTGTCTTTCCTTGCCTTGCTCTTCCGGATACGGAAACCGACGGGCGATACCCGCCGGGGGAATGAATGACCCCCCGGACACAAAAACCGGCACTCCCCCAGCCGGGGCGGCCCCGAAGCCCTAGCGGGGCTTCACGGGGCCGACCGGATCAGGCCTTCGAAGAGGCCCGACGCGATGTCACCTGTTGAAGCAGACGTTGCCGACGGCGGGGTTCAGCAGGCCCACGATGTTGATCGTGTTACCGCACAGGTTGACCGGGATGTTCACCGGAACCTGGATCACGTTGCCCGACAGCACGCCCGGGGAACCGACCGCGGCCCCCTGAGCGCCGGAGTCGGCGACGGCCACGCCGGCACCCGCAGCCACGAGCCCACCGGTGACCACGGCAGCAGCGACGACCTTCTTGATCATTCTTCCTCCTCGTTGGCAAAACGGCCCCAACTTCGGACCGCACAGGACCCAACGAGTGGAAACAAGGCGCGCTACTGCCGCTGGGATTCATTCACTCTTTTCGGCTAAGCGGCAAGAAATGTCGATAATTGGCGAGTCGTTTCAACTGCTCGCGAGGAAGCGGTCGAGCACCCGCACTCCGAACTTCAGACCGTCCACCGGTACCCGCTCGTCGACGCCGTGGAACATCCCCGCGAAATCGAGGTCGGGCGGCAACTGCAGCGGCGCGAAGCCGAAGCAGCGGATGCCCAGGTCGTCGAAGGACTTGGCGTCGGTCCCGCCGGACAGGCAGTACGGCACGGCGCGGGCGATCGGGTCCTCGGCCTTCAGCGCGGCCTGCATGGCCTCGACGAGCGCCCCGTCGAACGAGGTCTCCAGCGCCTTGTCGGAGTGCAGGTCCTCGCGCTTGACCCGCGGACCGAGGACGCGGTCCAGATCGGCCAGGAACTCCTTCTCGTAGCCGGGCAGGAAGCGCCCGTCGACGTGCGCGGTGGCCTGGCCGGGGATCACGTTGACCTTGTAGCCGGCGCCCAGCATCGTCGGCGCGGCGGTGTTGCGCAGGGTGGCCCCGATGATCTTCGCGATGCCGCCCAGCTTGGCCAGCGTCGCCTCCATGTCCTCGGGGTCCAGCTCGGTCCCGAGGGCGTCGCCCAGTTCGTCGAGGAAACCGCGCACGGACTTGGTGACGCGCACCGGGAACTGGTGCCGCCCGAGCCGGCCGACCGCCTCGCACAGCTCGGTGATCGCGTTGTCGGTGTTGGTCATCGAGCCGTGGCCGGCGGTGCCGTCCACGGTGAGCCGCATCCAGTGCATGCCCTTCTGGGCGGTCTCGATCAGGTAGAGCCGCACGTCCTCGTTGACGGTGAAGGAGAAGCCGCCGACCTCGCCGATCGCCTCCGTGACGCCCTCGAAGAGCTCCGGGTGCTTGTCGACCAGGTAGCGGGCCCCGTAGACGCCGCCGGCCTCCTCGTCGGCGAGGAAGGCGAGCACGATGTCGCGCGGCGGGCGGCGCCCGCTGCGCAGCATGTCGCGCACGACCGCCAGGGTCATCGCGTCCATGTCCTTCATGTCGACCGCGCCACGGCCCCACACACAGCCGTCGGCGATCTCGCCGGAGAACGGGTGGTGCGTCCAGTCGTCGGCGTTGGCGGGCACGACGTCGGTGTGGCCGTGGATGAGCAGGGCGGGCCGCGACGGGTCCTCGCCGGCGATGCGGGCGACGGTGGAGGCCCGCCCCTCGTGCGACTCGAAGATCTGCGGTTCGAGGCCCACCTCGGCGAGCTTCTCGGCGATGTACTCGGCGGCGGCCCGCTCGCCCGGTCCGGAGTGGTCGCCGTAGTTGCTGGTGTCGATCCGGATCAGGTCACGGCAGAGGTCCGCGACCTCGTCCTCGCCGGTGATCGTGGGGGCGGCCGAGTTCGACTCGCTCACGCTGTCTCCTTCGTTCGTCGATCTCCCCATCCTCCCCCGCCTCCCCACCGGGCCGCGAGGCCCCCCGGGCCCCGTCACACGGCCGTCACACGGCCCCGCCCGGCGGGTTGATCGAGGGGCCCCGGATGTTTGCTATTGTTTTCCACGTCGCCGGGCCCGTGAGGCAGGCGGCGCACACCTTGTCCGGGTGGCGGAATGGCAGACGCGCTAGCTTGAGGTGCTAGTGCCCTTTATCGGGCGTGGGGGTTCAAGTCCCCCCTCGGACACCATGTGAAGCCTGTGGGCGGTACGGCCGGGGTACGGCGGTTCCGCCCTTCGGCGTTTCCGGGCGCGGGATCGCGACCGTGATCACGACCGGGCCGGGCCCGGCGCTCTCCGCATGCCGACCGCTGCGGACCGTGGCACGCTGGTTCCGAAGAGTAAGGAGCCCACCATGGCCACTCCGCGAACGGACGGCTCCGCGGCTTCCGGATGGATCGTCTTCGCCGCCGTCCTGATGATCTTCGGTGGCATCTCGGCGATCCTCCAGGGCGTCGCCGCGATCGCCAAGGACAGCGTCTTCGTCGTGACCAATAACTACACCTTCCGGTTCGACCTGAGCGCCTGGGGCTGGATCCACCTCGTCCTCGGTGTGCTGGTCGTCCTCGTCGGGCTGCTGCTCCTGCGGGGCGCGCTGTGGGCGCGCATGGCCGGCGTGGCGCTCACCGGCCTCGCGATGGTGGCGAACTTCGTGTGGCTGCCGTACATCCCCTTCTGGGCACTGGCGATGATCCTTCTCGACGCCGCCGTCATCTGGGCCCTGTGCACCGCTCCCGGGCGCAGGCCCGCGGCGGTCTGAGGCCGCCGCCGATTCAGCCGACTGGTCGCGCTGCGGGTGACAGGGGCCGGCGCACGCGGCAGCGTTGGCCTCAGTACCGGTCCCCCGTACAGACGAGGACGCTCACCATGGCCGCTCTCCGCCGGCCCGGCCTTCACGCCGGCGCCCTGCTCCTGCTCCTCGGCACCGCGGCGTGCTCCGGTATGACCCACCAGGCCGTGGGCAACCTGATCTACACGACCACCGACGGCAAGCCGCAGCAGATCGACAGCCCCTCGGTCGACGGGTGCCATCCGCTGACGGCCCCCGGGGCGAAGTCCGTCGACAACAACACCGTGAACGACGTGATCCTCTACACCCTGGAGGACTGCCACAACGCCACGGGGACCAGCCAGTTCTACCTGCCCTCGCAGACCAGCGACCCCGGCGTACCCGGCCAGACCCCCTGGAAGAGCTTCACGGTGGTCGGCGGAAGCCACTAGGGACGGTGCCGCGGTGACCGCCATGACGGACGCGCAGGACGGGCAGGACGCGCCGGCCGCGGCGCCCGGCGAGCGGGAGTACCTCTCGCCGCGGGAACGCGCCGCGCTGGGCCGGGCCGCCCGGCGGACCACGCCCCGGTCGTGCCACGCGGAGTGGGCGCCGTCGCCCCGGCGGGCCGACCCGGTCGACGTGATCGAGGAACAGTCCGCGCGGCGGGTGCCGGAGCTCGTGCCGATCCGGTACGGCCGGATGGCCGAGTCGCCGTTCCGCTTCTACCGCGGCGCGGCGGCCGTCATGGCGGCGGATCTCGCGGGCACGCCGGTGACGGGACTGCGCACGCAGTTGTGCGGAGACGCGCACATGCTCAACTTCCGGCTGCTCGCGTCGCCGGAGCGGCGGCTGATGTTCGACATCAACGACTTCGACGAGACGCTGCCCGGCCCGTGGGAGTGGGACGTCAAGCGCCTGGCCGCCAGCCTCGTCATCGCCGGGCGGGCCAACGGGTTCTCCGCCAAGAAGCGTTCGGCGACCGTCCTGGCCGCCGTCGGGGGCTACCGCGAGCACATGCGCCGCTTCGCCGGGATGGGCAATCTCGACGTCTGGTACGCCCACTTCGAGGCGGACCAACTGCAGGAGCGGTTCGCCCCCCTGCTGGACGCCCGGGACCGGGCGCGCTGGGAGCGTTCGCAGGAACGGGCCCGCTCCCGCGACAGGCTGCAGGCGTTCGCCAAGCTCACGCACGTCGTGGACGGCGAGCCGCGCATCGTGCCGGATCCGCCGCTGCTGACGCCGCTGCGCGATCTGCCGGACGCCGCGGGCTCCGGGGTGGAGCGCGAGCTCGGGCGGCTGATCGAACTTTACGGACACACCCTGCAGTCCGACCGCCGTGCGCTGCTGGAGCAGTACCGGGTCGCCGACATCGCCCGCAAGGTGGTCGGCGTGGGCAGCGTGGGGACGCGCTGCTGGATCATGCTGCTGCTCGGCAAGGACGACCAGGACCCGCTGTTCCTGCAGGCCAAGGAGGCCGACGAATCGGTGCTCGCCCGGCATGCGGGCACCTGCCTGCAGCGGACGCAGGGCGAGCGTGTGGTGGCCGGGCAGCGGCTGATGCAGGCGACGAGCGACATCTTCCTGGGCTGGGAACGCGTCCACGGCGTCGACGGGCGCCGACGGGACTTCTACGTGCGCCAGTTGCGCGACTGGAAGGGCATCGTGGAGGCCGAGACGATGTCGCCCGAGGTGATGGCCGTCTTCGGCCGGGTGTGCGGGGCCACGCTGGCCCGCGCGCACGCGCGGTCGGGGGACCGGATCGCGATCGCCGCCTACCTGGGCGGTGGCGAGGTCTTCGACCGGGCGCTGGCGGACTTCGCCGAGTCGTACGCCGACCAGAACGAGCACGACCACCAGGCCCTCCTGGACGCCGTGCGGACCGGCCGGGTCACCGCGCGGGCCGCCTGATCACGTCCCCTTCCCTCAACTCCCCCACGCCCCCGCTCAGTCGTCGACGCGGCCGAACGCCGGGATGTCCGGGCCCTGGGGCAGCAGTTCGGTGGTGACGAAGGCGACCACGGCCGCCAGCACGACCACCGGCACCGAGTCGGCGTTGCCCAGCAGGAGGACGACGAGCACGACCGTGCTGACGGGCAGCCGCATCGCCGCGGCGCAGGAGGCGGCCATCCCCGCGGCCATGGCGGGCACGAGACCGAAGCCGGGCAGCGGGGCCAGGAGCACGCCGCAGGCCCCGCCGAGGAAGAGCGAGGGGAAGATCGGGCCGCCGCGCAGGCTGCCCAGGCAGAGGGCGTACGCCAGGGACTTGAAGACCAGTACGGCGACCAGGGCGGTGACCGGCCAGGCGTGGGGGTCGGAGGCGAGCTGCGGCAGCGTGCTCTGCCCGGACAGCGCCGCCTCGGCCGGCGAACGCCCGGTCAGCAGGGCGTAGCCGGCCACGCAGACACCCGCGGCCACCGCGCAGGCGACGGTGTTGCGCAGGGGACGGCGGGAGACGAAAACCGCCGCGTACCGGCCGCCGACGACGATCCAGTGGACGACGACGCCCACGGCCAGGCCCATGAGCACACCCCACACGACGTCGCCGACGTCCAGCGCGGACGGCCGGGGCAGGCCGATGTCCAGGCCGCCGGTCTTGAGGCCCGTCCACCGCCCGAAGCCGGTGAAGACGATGTCGCCGACCCCGCTGGACAGCAGGGCCGGCAGCATGACGGCGAACAGCTGCGGACCGCCGACGCCCGCGACCTCCATCAGCAGCACCGCCGCCACGAGCGGATTGCCGAAGATCGTCGCGATCGCGGCGGCCGAACCGGCGGCGCCCAGCAGCATGTTGCCGGTGGGGGTGGGCGACGACCGGACCAGGTTGCGGAAGACCAGGGCGATGCCGCCGCCGAACGCGATGAGCGGCGCCTCGGGGCCGAGGACGGCCCCCAGCGGCAGACTCGCCACGGCCGCCACCACGACCCCGGGCACCGCCGCGGCGGTGGCACCGCCCGAGTGCAGCCCCGACGCCGGGATGTGGCCGCCGCCGCCCGGGAACCGCGTGACGACGAGGCCCACGACCAGACCGGCGACGGCCAGCAGCGGGATCGGCCACCACCAGGGCGGCTGAGCGTGGCCGAGATGCCGCGGCCACTCCTGCCAGATCAGCTTCTCCAGTTCGTGGAGACCGACGAGGAACCAGAAGGCGAGGAAGGACACGGGGATGCCGAGCGCGGCGGAGGACAACAGCGCCTTGCGGTAGTGCGGCTGACGCAGCAGATCCCGCAACTGGACGGCTTCCTGCGGCTGGTTCGCGGTCCCGGCGATCGCCTTCCCCTCTCGTCGCGGCGCACCGTTCGCGACATGTGCGGCTTTCGCGACATTACCGACGCGAGCCGTCCGGCGGCCTCAGCCACGCTGGACGCTAGGGTGAGCCGACCGCGCGAGGAGGCGCGGCGCTGACGCGTATGGAGGTGCCATGGCCGCCCCCACCTGGGTCGCCGTGCCGGACGACTCCCCCTTCGGCGTGCGCAATCTGCCGTACGGGGTGTTCACGACCGCGGACCGGCCGCGCGAGCGGCGGATCGGCGTGGCCGTCGGGGAGTACGTGCTCGACGCGGGGGCGGTGACCGCCGGGCGGCCCGACGACACCGCGGCCCTGCTGTCGGCGCCCTCGCTCAACCCGCTGCTGGCTGCGGGCCGGCCGGCGTGGACGGCGGTCCGCGCGCTGCTCACCGACTGGCTGACCGACCCCGCGCACCGCCCGGCGGTCGAGCCGCACCTGCTGCCGCGGACGGCGGTCGCGCTGCACCTGCCGTTCGAGGTGGCCGACTACGTCGACTTCTACGCCTCCGAGCACCACGCCACCAACGTCGGCCGGATCTTCCGGCCCGGGGGCGAGGCGCTGCCGCCCAACTGGAAGCATCTGCCGATCGGTTACCACGGCCGCAGCGGCACGGTGGTGGTCTCCGGCACGTCTGTCGTGCGGCCGAGCGGCCAGCGCCGGGCGCCGGGCGAGGCCGTCCCGGACTTCGGGCCGTCGCGGCGGCTGGACGTCGAGGCGGAGATCGGCTTCGTCGTCGGGGGCCCGACCGCGCAGGGCACGCCCGTGCCGCTCGCCGACGCGGAGGACCACGTCTTCGGCGTCTGCCTGGTCAACGACTGGTCGGCCCGCGACATCCAGGCCTGGGAGTACGTGCCGCTGGGACCGTTCCTCGGCAAGTCCTTCGCGACCTCCGTCTCGCCCTGGGTGGTCCCGCTCGACTCGCTCGACGCGGCCCGTGTCGCCCCGCCGGCCCGCGACGCGGCACTGCTGCCGTACCTCGACGACCTGGACGGCTCCACCCCGCCGCGCGGCCTGGACATCGCGCTGGAGATGCGAGTGTGCGGCGAGGTGGTCTCGCGGCCGCCGTTCGCCACGATGTACTGGACGTACGGGCAGATGCTCGCCCACATGACCGTGAACGGCGCCTCGTTGCGGGCCGGGGACCTCTTCGCCTCCGGCACCGTCAGCGGGCCCGAACGGGCGCAGCGCGGCGCGCTCATCGAGCTGACGTGGAACGGCGAGGAGCCGCTGAAGCTCGCCGACGGGACGGAGCGGACGTACCTGGAGGACGGCGACGAGGTCGTGATCACGGCCACCGCGCCCGGCCCGGACGGCACGCGGATCGGCTTCGGCGAGGTCGCGGGCCGGGTGGTGGCCGCGCGGGCACAGGGGTGAGCCGCCTGAAGGCGCACGGGTATTGACCGGTTCCGGGCTCTGTCGGTGCACCGGGCCGTTGTGATCTCCTACCCCTGTCGTTCCGCCGTCCGCCCCGGCCCGCAGGGAACCCATGCCCGAGACTCTGCCCTCCGCCCCTCCCGGAGACCCCGGCCGCGCGCCCGTCGCGCCGCTGCCGCGCGCGGTGCGGATCGGGTACGGACTGGGGTCGCTGGGAACGGGGGCGTTCGGCACGGTGCCAGGGCTGATCCTGCTCTACTACCTGACGAACGTGCTGGCCGTCCCGGCGGCCGTGGCGGGTGCGGCGGTCTTCCTCCCCAAGGCGTGGGACGTGCTGATCAACCCGCTGGTGGGGGCGGCCGCCGACCGCAGCCGCCTGCAAGGGGGTTCGCGGCGGCCGTTCCTGCTGGCCGGGGCGCTGACCCTGCCGCCGCTGTTCGCGCTGGTCTTCGCCGCTCCGCCGCTGCGGGGCGCGGCCGCGGCCGGCTATGTGGCCGTCTTCTTCCTGCTGGCCGCGACCGCCTACGCGGTCTTCCAGGTCCCGTACGTGACGATGCCCGCCGAGATGACCGAGGACGCCGGCGAGCGGGCCCGGGTGCTGGGCTGGCGGGTGGGTTTCCTCGGGGTGGCGATCCTGCTGTCGGGCGCGCTGGCCCCCGCGATCGCGCACGAGAGGGGCGACACCCCGGGCAGCTACCGGTTGATGGGCGTCGTCGTGGCGCTGCTGCTCATGGCCGGGACGCTCGGGGCCTGGCACTTCACCCGGCGGGCCCCGTCGGTCGCCCGCAGCGAGGCGGAGCCTTCCCTGCGGGCGCAGTTGGCGGCCGCCCGGGAGAACCCCGCCTTCCTCTTCCTGGTGGGCATGTGGGGGCTCCAGGCGCTCGCCGTCGGGATCATGCTGGCCGGGGTGCAGTACTTCGCCACGTACACCCTCGGCGCCGCAGGAGCCGTCACCCCGCTGTTCGCCTGCATGATCGGCCCGTTGGTGCTGGTGATGCCGCTGTGGAACCGGCTGGCCCGGGCGCGCGGCCCGAAGTACGCGCAGTGGTGCGCCTCGTCGCTGTTCGTCGCCGCGGCCGCGCTGCTCGGGCTCACCCCCCTCGCGGGCCCGGCGCTCGGCTACCCGGCGGTGGCTGCCGTCGGGATCGCTTACGCGGGGCTGCAGTTGCTGCCGCTGACGATGCTCGCCGACACCCTGGCCGCCGACGCGGTACGGACCGGGCGGCGCCGGGCGGCGACCTTCACGGGGCTGTGGACCGCCGCCGAGACCCTCGCGCTCGCGCTGGGCGCCGGGGTCTTCGCCCTGGTCCTGGCGGTGACCGGGTTCCGTTCCTCGGACGCCGCACACCATGTCGACCAGCCAGGCGCGGCCCTGACCGGCATCGCGTCCGGCATGAGCCTGCTGCCGGCCGCGCTCGCCGCGGCGAGCCTGTGGCTGCTGCACCGCTACCGGGAGGACGTCCCGGTCCCGGCGGCGGCCGCGCCCGACCCCGTCCGCACCGAGCCGTCCGAGGACATCGACGACCATGCCCACTGAGCCCGTTCCCTCCCCCGCGCTCCCCCACGGCCGGCCCGCCGAGGAGGTGCTGTCCGAGCTGCGGGCCCTGCGCGCGCAGGACGCCCCGACCCGCGGCGGGCGCACGTTCGCCTACGTCTACGACTCCGGGCTGGCCGGGGTGGACGAGCTGGCCGCCGCCGCGTACACGGCGTTCGCCACCGTCAACGGCCTGGACATGACCGTCTTTCCCAGTGTGGCCCGACTGGAGAACGACGTCGTGGGCGCGGCCGTGGCGCTGCTGGGCACGCCGGGCGCGCAGGGCACCTTCACCAGCGGGGGCACCGAGTCGATCCTGCTGGCCGTGAAGACCGCCCGCGACCACGCCCGCGCAGTAAGCGGGGTGACGGACCCCCAGCTCCTCCTGCCCTCGACCGCGCACGCCGCGTTCCACAAGGCCGCCTCCTACCTGGGCCTGGAGACGGTGACCGTCCCCGTGGACCGGGAGAGCCTGCGGGCCGACGCGGCGGCCATGGCGGCGGCGATCACCGGCCGTACCGCGCTCGTCGTCGCCTCCGCGCCCTCCTACGCGCACGGGGTGATCGACCCGGTGGCGGAGATCGCCGCCGCGGCGGCCGCGCGCGGCGTGCTCTGCCACGTGGACGCCTGCATCGGCGGCTGGCTCCTGCCCCATCTGCGGCGGGCGGGGCGGGAGGTGCCGCCGTTCGACCTGTCGGTGCCCGGGGTGACCTCGCTGTCGGTGGACCTCCACAAGTACGGCTACGCCGACAAGGGCGCCTCCGTGGTGCTGTACCGGGACGCGGAGCTGCGCCGCCACCAGTACTTCGCGCACGCGGGCTGGCCGGGCTATCCGGTGGTCAACCCGACCGTGCAGGGCACCAAGTCGGCCGGGCTGCTGGCCCAGGCGTGGGCGGTGCAGCGGCACATCGGCGAGGACGGCTACCGGGTGCTCGCCGAGCGGACCGCGGAGGCGGCCGACCGGCTGCTGCCGGGGCTGCGCGCCATGGAGGGCGTACGGGTGCTGGGCGACCCGGGGGCCGGACTCGTCGCCTTCACGCTGCTCGGGGCGGGCGGCGCGCCCGATCTCAGCCTGCTGCTGCACCTGGCCGACGAGATGCGCGAACGCGGCTGGTACCTCCAGCCCCAGCTGTCCTTCGACGGGCTGCCGCCGAATCTGCACCTCACCCTGACCCCCGCGTCGGCCGGCCTGGTCGACGCCCTGCTCGCCGACCTGGACGCGGCCCTGAAGACGGCACGGACCCTGCCGGCGGTGGCCGTGGACCCGGCGGTCACGCAGTTCGCGGCCGGGCTCGACCCCGACACCCTGGGGCCGGAGGAGGTCGAGGGAGTACTCGCCTTCGCGGGCCTCGGCAGCGGGTCGGGGCTGCCGCGGCGGATGGCCCCCGTGCTGATGCTGCTCGACGCCCTGCCGGGCCCACTCAAGGAGCGGCTGCTGACGGAGTTCGTCGGCTCGGTCTTCCGGGTGTGAGGCCTCGCGGGGGCGCGAGTGTCGCCCCCCGGGGCGGGGCCTCTGGAAGCGCTCCAGGAAGGCGCGTTCGGCGGTGGTGCCCGGTGCAGGCTGTGCTCGGGGCCACGGCGGAGCGCCACCGCGGCAGTCGCCCGGACCGCGCCCAGCCGTCGCGGACGTACTTCGTCTTCGGGACGGGCAGTTCGCGGCCGGGCGCCGCGGCGAACGCCGACCCCGGCGTCGTGCAGGGGAGTCACATGTCAGGAATGCCCGCACGGCCGGGGCGACTGTTTCCGGGACGCTTGGCCTCGGGGCGCCCGGCGGCGGCGAGTTCATCACGACCGCCCGCCACGACCGCGCGGAGAGCGACAAGACCAGGGAGGCCGTGGCCTGTGGGCGCGACATCCGGCGGTTCATCGCCGTGGCGCTGCCCGGACGCCGGCTGCACCCGGCAGCACAGCTTCACCGACGGCGTGTCCGGCTCGAGTTCGACCTCGAACCCGCCGAACAGTCCGTCGCCGTCATGCGCGCCCGCGAGCAGCGCGCCGCGGCGCTGTCCTTACGTCAGTGCCGTACGGGATCGCGGCGTCAGCGTTCGCGGCCCCGGGGCCTCAGCGGGGTCGCGGGCAGTTCCGGTGCGAGGAGCCGGTCGCCGTCGTAACCGTGGACCGCGCCGAAGGCGGTGCCGGTGTTCCACTCCTCGCGGGCCCGGGCGATCTCCTCGCCCGAACGGGCCACGAAGTTCCACCACATGACGAGCCTCTCCTCGAACGGCTCGCCGCCCAGCAGCATGACCGAGCCCTCGCTGTCCGCCCGCAGCGGCAACTCGGCGCGACCGCAGCCCAGATAGAGCATGGAGCCCGGCTCGACGGGCACCCCGTCGACGTCGATCCGGCCGGCCATGGCCAGCACGGCGTACTCGAAGTCGCGCTCCAGCGGCAGCCGTACCTCCGTGCCCTCGGTGAGGGCCAGGTCCGCGCCGATCAGGGGCGTGAAGGCGGAGCCGGGCGAGACGGCGGTGTCGAGCCCGCCCATGAACACCGTGGCCTGGAGGCCGCCCTGCCCGCCGGTGACGAGCGGGAGGTCGGCGTGGTGCTCGAACGACGGCTCGCGGTGCCGCTGCGCTTCGGGGAGGGCCACCCACAACTGCGCGCCGTGCAGCAGGCGGGCGTGCTCGCGCGGGGACTCCTCGGAGTGCGCGATCGCGCGGCCGGAGGTCATGAGGCCGAGTTCGCGGGGCCGCACGGTCCGCAGACTGCCGAGGCTGTCGCGGTGCAGCACCTCGCCCTCGTGCAGCCAGCTCACGGTCTGCAGGCCGATGTGCGGGTGCGGGGGCACCTGCATGCCGGGCTCGTCCGCAATGTCGTCCGGTCCGTAGTGGTCGACGAAGCACCACGCGCCGACCATGCGGCGGCCGAGGTTGGGCAGGAGGCGGCGCACTTCGGTGCTCTCGCCGAGCGGGACGACGCGGCCGGTCAGCAGGTCGCGGACGGGAGCGGCGGACACGTCCTCCCGGCCGCCGCACGTGGTCGGCCGGGGACGCGTGTCGAGGTTGCTCATGGGTTGATCATGCCTCGCGTCGCGGCGCCGGCAGCAGTACGGCGGGGATGTCGGCCTCCAGGCCGCGCAGCTGCTCCCCCAGCCCCTTGGCCTGCGGGTCGGGGCGGGTGGACGCGGCGACGCCCTCGCCGAGCAGGCCGTGCACGACGAAGTTGAGCGCCCGCAGATTGGCCAGTTCGTAGCGGCTGACGGGGAGCTTGGCGGCCTCCGGCACGAGCGCGCGCAGCCGTTCGACGTCGAGCCAGTCCCGCAGCCAGGCGTACGCGGCGTCGCTGCGGGCCCACAGGCCGACGTTGGCGTCGCCGCCCTTGTCGCCGGAGCGGGCGCCGACGACCAGGCCCAGGGGGGCGCGCACGGTGGGCCCGCCCGGCGCGACCGCGGCGGGCACCGCGGGTACGGCGACCGGTTCGGCCGCGGACACCCGCGGATGCGGCACGGGGATCCGGGTGCCGTCTCGGAGGACGACCTCGTGCCGGACCAGCTCCGCCGGGACCAGGGCGGGCCAGTGCACGCCGTACTCGGTGGCCCTGGGCGAGAAGTGCTCCATGTGCAGGCCGGGTGCCGTGGACAGGCCGGTGCCGACCACCGCGGAGAACAAGGCGCGGCCGGCCTTGTCCTTGTCGGCGTCCTTGACGGTGAGGGTGAGCCGGGCACCGGACGCGGTCGGCTCCGTGCGGACGTCGTACGTCCCGAAGCGCTCGGGTCCGCCGGTGGCGTCCAGCAGGGACGCCTCGGCGAACCGGGCCTTGGCCTCGATGTCGGGACCGGTCAGCACGAAGGTCGCCGTGTTGCGGTAGCCGCCGTGGTGGTTGACGCACACCTTGAGGGTGCCGGGAGCCGGCTCGCCGCGGGCGCCGCTGACCAGGACCCGGTCGGGGCCGAGCTGTTCCAGGGCGACGGTGTCGAAGCGGGTGACGACATCCGGGTTGAGGTAGGCGGGCCGGTCGATCTCGTACAGCAGTTGGGCGGTGACGGTCTCGACGGTGACGGCGCCGGCGGTGCCCTCGTGCTTGGTGATGACGGCGGAGCCGTCGGGGCGCATCTCGGCGATGGGGAAGCCGGGGTGCACGGGGCGGTCGATCTCGGTGAAGAAGGAGTAGTTGCCGCCGGTCGCCTGGGCGCCGCACTCGATGATGTGCCCCGCGGTGACGGCCCCGGCGAGCCGGTCCCAGTCGTCGGGCGCCCAGTCGAAGGCCCATGCCGCGGGGCCGACCACCAGGGAGGCGTCCGTGACGCGTCCGCAGATCACCACGTCGGCCCCGGCGCGCAGCGCCCGCGCGATGCCCCACGCGCCGAGGTAGGCGTTGGCGGTCAGCGGCCGCACGCCGGCGTCGGCGAGGGTGCGGCCGGTGGCGAGGTGCGCGAAGTGGTTCCCCTGCTCCTGGAGTTCGGGCAGCCGCTCCATGAGGTCGTCGCCCTCGACGTACGCGACCGACGGGCTCAGCCCGGCCAGGCCGGCCAGTTCGCCGAGCTTGGCCGCCAGCCCGGCAGGGTTGAGGCCGCCCGCGTTGACGACGACCTTGATGCCGCGCTCCAGGCAGGTGCCCAGCACGTCCCCCATCTGGGCGAGGAACGAGACCGCGTACCCCGCCGCCGGGTCGCGCTGCCGGGCCTTCCACAGCAGCAGCATCGTCAGCTCGGCGAGGTAGTCACCGGTGAGCACGTCGATGGGGCCGCCCTCGACCATCTCGCGGGCGGCCGAGAGGCGGTCCCCGTAGAAGCCGGAGCAGTTGGCGATCCGCAGGGTGTCTCGTCGCTGGGTCATGTCCCTCGCCGTCGGCGGTGTCGGTCTTCAGATGTGGTGGTGCGGCAGTGCGGTGGTTCGGTGGTGCGGGGCCGCTGGGGCCGCCGGGGTCAGACGGCGGTCGCGCGCAGGGAGTCCACGTGACGGCGGATCTCCTCCGGCGAGAGGTAGATGTCGGTGACCTCGAAGTCCTTCAGGGCGGCGGGCCTGCGCGCCTGGAACCCGGTGCGCACGAAGTCGTCGCCGGCGACGGCGTTGAGGAACCAGCCCGCCGCCGCGCGGAAGCGCGCGGGGAAGGTGCGCAGCGCGCCGAGGTGGTAGCCGCGGGCCACGATCTGCGCGGGCAGCCCGCTGAGCGGGATGCCGAGCGGCTTGGAGACCGCCTCGATGCCGCCGAGGTCCACGACCAGCCCGAGGTCCCTGTGCCGGTACGGCGCCGGCGGACGGCCGTGCAGGGCCGCGACCACGTTCTCGGCGACGGCCTTGCCCTGCCGCATCGCGTGCTGGGCGGTGGGCGGGCAGACGGCGTCGCCGCCGGTGACGAGGTCCGGGACCGCGGCGGAGTCGCCGAGGGCGAACACGCCGTCGGCGCCGGGGATGCGCATCTCGGGATCGGTGACGAGGCGGCCCTTGACGGTCTCGGTGCCGAGCGTGGTCACCAGCGGGCTGGACACGACGCCCGCGGTCCAGATCAGGGTGCGGCAGGGCAGCTTGCGGCCGTCGGTGAAGGTGACGGTGTCGGGGGTGACCTCGGCGACGGACACGCCGAGCGACACGTCGACCCCGCGCTCCCGCATGATCTGCAGCGCCTTCAGGCCGAGCTTCTCGCCGAGCTCGGGCATCAGGCGGGGGGCGATGTCGATCAGGTGCCACTTGATGAGCGCCGGGTCCAGGCGCGGGTAGCGCTTGGCGGCGGCCGTGGTGAGCCGCTGCAGCACGGCGGCGGTCTCGGTGCCCGCGTAGCCGCCGCCCACCACCACAAACTGCAGCCGGGACTCGCGCTCGGCCTGGTCGGTGGTGGCGGAGGCCAGATCCAGCTGGGCGATGACGTGGTCGCGGATGTACGCCGCCTCGGCCAGGGTCTTCATGCCCCGGCCGTACTCGGTGAGTCCGGGGATGTCGAAGGTGCGCGTGACGCTGCCAGGGGCCAGGACGAGGTAGTCGTACTCCTCCACCGACTCCTCGTCGGTGATCTTCTTGATGACCACCGCCTTGGCCGCGGGGTCCACGCCGATCGCCCGCCCGGGTATCACCGCGGTGCGGTGCAGCATGCGGCGCAGCGGGACCGCGACGGCCTGCGGGGTGAGGACACCGGCGGCGACGTGCGGCAGCAGGGGCAGATAGAGCTGGTGGCTCCAGGGCGTCACGAGGCTGATGTCGGCCTCGTCCGGTGTCAGCCGGCGCTCCAGACGGTGCGCGCACTCCATGCCCGCGAAGCCACCGCCGACGACCAGGATCCTGGGTCGGTTCATCACTCGCCTCCCGTGGGGACCGTTCGGGCCCGATTCCCTACCCGCGGCGTGTACGGATACGCCTCCGGTCACGCTCGCACAGGCCCCGCCGCGGCGCGAACGGAACACCGGGGCGCGCGAGCGGCACGCTACCGGCCGCGCCCCGCCGAGCAGAAGAGCCGGGCGGCACGTGCCGTGACGCGGTGGTCAGCGCGCGGTGCGGCGCCAGGCGAGCAGCCGGTGGTAGGCCTCCAGGCCGTCGGGGACCCACGCGCGGCGGGGCAGCTCGTCCGCCAGCTCCCGCTCGGTGAGGAAGGCGTGCCAGGCCACTTCCTCCGCCTGCGGCGCGACCGGCAGGTCGCAGCGCACCTCGTAGACCCGGGACCACCAGGTGTGGCCGGCGGCCTCGCCGGTCCCCTCGTAGAGGAAGCCGAACAAGGGGGCCGGTTGCGGCAGCCCGCTGACGCCGAGTTCCTCCTCGGCCTCGCGCAGGGCGGCCTCGTCGTACGTCTCGCCGGCCCCGACGACGCCGCCGACGAACATGTCGTACAGGGAGGGGAACACCAGCTTCCCGGCGGTCCTGCGGTGCACGAAGACCCGGTCGTCGGCGTCCCTGGCCAGGATGAAGACGCACCGGTGGCGCAGTCCGCGGGCGGTCGCCTCGCCGCGGGTGGCCTGCCCGACGACCCGGTCCCGCTCGTCCACGATGTCCAGCAGCTCGTCCGCCGGGCGCGGCGCGGTGTCCTCGGCGCTCTTGCCGACCGTGCCGTCCTCGTCGCTCTTGCCGTCCATGCAGCGCCTCCGCCGTGCCGTCGCCGGTGATCTCCGTACGGTGCCACGACCGGAGGCGTCACGCACACCTCCCCCGGGCGCAGGCCCGTGGACGCCGGAGGTTGTCCCGGCGTGGGTAGGGTGAACCGTGTGATCGACGCTGTCCGGAACACCGCGCGGGCGGTCGGCCTGTGGTTCGCCCCGGAGCGGGTCCGGACGGAGGGGACGACGCCCGACTACCGCTTCTCTCTGGCGAACGAGCGGACGTTCCTGGCCTGGCTGCGCACGTCGCTGGCGCTGGTGGGCGGCGGCTTCGCCGTGGACCAGTTCCTCCACGACCTGCAGCGGCCGGTCCGTGTGACGCTGGCGGTCGTGCTGGTCGTGGGCGGGGCGATGTGCGCGGTACGCGCGGTCAACCACTGGGTGCGCTGCGAACGGGCGATGCGGCGCGGGGAGGACCTGCCGGTCTCCCGCTTCCCGGCGCTGCTGGCGGTGGTGGTGGCCACGATGGCGGTGGCGATGCTGCTGATCGCCGTGCTGGGGCGGGCGGGCTGATGGACGCCGGCGACACCCCGCCGCGCGATCCCGGGCTTCAGCCGGAACGGACCCGGCTGGCGTGGCGGCGGACGACGCTCTCCTTCGCGGTGGCGGCGCTGCTGGCCGGGCGTGAGGCGCTGCTGCACGGGGGGCCGGCGGGCGCGATCGGCGGGGTGGCGCTCTGCGCGCTGGTGTGGCTGGCCTTCACGGCGGTCGCGCAGCGCAGGATCGCCGTGCTGGACGCCGCCCGGCCGCCGGTGCTGACCGGGCCGCGGGCGGCCGGGGCCGTGCTGTGCGTCCTGGCCCTGGCCTGCCTCGGGGCGGCACTGCTGTTCCTCTGAATGTTCCTGTGAGGCGGCCGTTCCTTTGCGGCGGCCACCGGTCACGGGTCCCGGCGCCGCCGCGCTCGCAGAAGCTTGTGGACGTCAAGCAAATGGTTCACAATGTCAAGTATCTGAGTACACTCGCAGCATGAGCGCCCGGAACGCCCCGACTTCGCCGACCGTGACACCACCCTCCAAGATCCAGTTGCTGGAGCTGCTCGCGGCCATCGGCACCGCCCAGTGGCAGGACTTCGCCGCCGCGGCGGCACAGCACGGGCTCACCTCCATGCAGGCCAAGGTGCTCTCCCAGTTGCACGGCCCGGTCCCCATGCGCGGACTCGCCGAGCGGCTGGTGTGCGACGCGTCCAACATCACCGGCATCGTCGACCGGCTGGAGGCCCACGGCTTCGTGCGCCGCGAGGTGAGCCCGGCCGACCGCCGGGTGAAGAACGTGGTCGCCACCGACCTGGGCCGCGAGACGATGCGCCGGGTGCGCGACGAGATGCAGGCCACTCACGGCGCCCTCGACGTCCTCGACGCCGGGGAGCAGGAGTCCCTCTACGGCCTGCTGGAGCGGCTGCGCCCGGTCATGGAGGACCGCGCCCGCGACTGACGCCGCAGCGGCGCGACCAGTGCCCGGACGTTCCGGTCGGCGAAGCCGGGCTCGGCGCCGATGACCCGGATCAGGTCCTCGCGCACGGCGCGGCCGCGGCCCGCCTCGACCAGCGCGAGCGACTCGGCCAGGGCCGACGGCAGCCCCGGCCGGTGCCAGGGCTCGGCCGCCCACTCGTCGAACCACCGGCGGGGCGGGAAGCTGGGCTGCAGCTTGTCCTGGTCATTGCCCAGGTAGGCCCAGACGCGGACGTCCAGCGACACGCTCACGGCGTGCCCGGACGGCAGGGCGCGGGCCCAGCCGCCGTCCGTGTGCTGCTGCCAGCGCCAGGTGTTCGGGCTGGTCCGCCCCCGGATCGTCACGCCGACGAAACGCAGCTTGCGGCGGATCACCGGCCAGGGCTCCCGGCACTCGGCCGCCCAGCCGGCCAGCGCGCCGTGCAGTACGTCGTAGGTCGTGCCCGCGTCGACCACGTCGACCAGGGCGACCGGCCGGGTGCGGCGGGCCAGGTCGTACGGGGCGAGCCCGGCGGCCGCCAGGTGCTCCCGCAGCCGGCGGGTGTGCGCCGCGTCCAGACCCGCGCGGGACACCCGCAACGAGAGCGGCAGGCGCAGCAGCCGCCCATCCCAGGAGGAACCCTCGAAGGCGCCGCTGAGCAGGTCGTACATGCTGTCCAGGGAACGTCCCACGAAGCACGGATCGGCCCCGCCCGAGCGGGCGAGCACCTTGCCCGCGCAGTCCGTCAGCTCCGGCAGGAACCACAGCCGGGGCGGCTCGGCCCCGCCGGCGAGCGCGCCGAGGCGGTCCGGGCGGCGTCCGTCGCGGGCACGCGACAGCGTCCAGCGGTAGGGCTGCGGAGGGGCGGGACGCGCACCGGGTGGGTAGGTCACGGGCGCCAGTCGACCACGCCCCGGCCCGGCCGGTCACCCGGTTTTCGCGCCGACCGGTACCGGGGATTCCGCTGCCGCCGTGCGCGACCGTAGATTCGCCCCCGACACCTCAACAGCTCTGAGGAGAAGGCGTTATGACGAACCGTTACAGGTTCCGTGAGAGACAGCCGGCCGGGCGCCGGGGGCGGCGGCGGTGGGAGGCGTGTTCCTGATCACCGGCATCCCCGCGTCGGGCAAGTCCACGGTGGCGCAGGCACTGGCCGAGCGGCTGCCGAGGTCGGCGCACATCCGCGGGGACGCCTTCCGGCGGATGATCGTGGGCGGCCGCGCCGGGCCCGTGTCCGGCCACCACGGCCTGCAGCACAGTGAGCACCACGGCCGGCACCACGGCGGCGACCTCGAGGACGGCCCCGACGAGGAGACACTGCGGCAGATGCGGCTGCGGCACTCCCTGGCCGCGGCGAGCGCCGACGGTTACGCCGCCGCCGGCTTCACGCCCGTGCTGCAGGACGTGATCCTCGGCGACGAACTGCCGCGCACGATCGCGCTGCTGCGCACCAGGCCGCTGCACGTCGTCGTCCTCGTCCCGCCTCCCCGGGCGGTCGCCGCGCGGGAGGCCGCGCGCGCCAAGCGGGTCTACGACTCCGTCGTGACGCCGGCCCGGCTGGACCACGCGCTGCGCTCGGGCACGCCCCGGATCGGGCTGTGGCTGGACACCGGTGAGCAGACCCCCGAGGAGACCGTCGACACGATCCTGCGCCATGCCGGGCCCACCGGCTGAGCCCGGGTCCGTCCGCCGAGCGGACCGGGCCCGTCAGGGCGCCAGGATGTCCAGTTCGCGCATGGCGCCCACGCAGATCTCCCGCATGAGCCGCTCGGCGGCCTCGGCGTCCCGGGAGCGCACGGCTTCGGCGACCCGGACGTGCAGGGTCACCGCCTCCGGGTCGGGGGCGGTGAACATCAGGTGGTGCTCGGTGCGGCCGGTCAGGACCTCGGCCACCACGTCGCCGAGCCGGGCGAACATCTCGTTGCCCGAGGCCTGGAGCATCACGCGGTGGAACGCGATGTCGTGGACCAGGTACTCGTCCAGGTCCGCCGCGCGTCCGGCCGCCGCCATCTCGGCGGCGAGGAGGGTGAGTTCGCGGCACTGGGCCGGGGTGGCGGCCGCCGCCGCGAGCCCGGCGGCGACCGGCTCGACGGCCGTGCGCAGCATGGTCAGCGAGCGCAGCTGGCGGGGCCGGTCGGCGCCGGCCAGGCGCCAGCGGATGACGGCGGGGTCGAAGACGTTCCACTCCTCGGTGCGGCGCACCGTGATGCCGACCCGGCGCCGGGACTCGACCAGGTGCATGGCCTCCAGCACGCGGACGGCCTCGCGGACGACGGTGCGGGAGACGCCGAAGTCGCGCTCCAGCTCGTCGATGCGCAGCACCGTGCCGGGCGGGTGGACACCGGACGCGATGGCGGGGCCGAGTTCCGCCAGGACCCGGGCGTGCAGGCCGCCGTTCTCTCCCTGCCGATCCATGGCCGCCAGCCTATGCGGGAATGGTTCGTATGACGATTTGATCTCGACCTCTTGAATAAGTAGTACCTATGGCGTTTCCTGAGGGCCGTCACCCGGACGAGGAGGTACCAGTGATGACCGACGACGGCGCGAACAGCCCGAACACCGCGAACGGCCCGGACGGCCCGGGTCGCCCCCTGGTGGTGGTCATGGGGGTCTCCGGATCGGGCAAGTCCACCGTCGGCGGCCTGCTCGCCGAGCGGCTCGGCGTCCCCTACGCCGAGGCCGACGACTTCCACCCGCCGGCCAACATCGCCAAGATGTCGGCCGGGCATCCGCTGGACGACGAGGACCGCGCCCCCTGGCTGGACGCGATCGCGGCCTGGATCGCCGAGCGGGGCGAGCGCGGCGGCGTGGTCAGCTGCTCCGCGTTGCGCCGCCGCTACCGCGACCGGCTCCGCAAGGACGCGCCCGGCCTGTTCTTCCTCCACCTCGACGGCCCCGAGGAGCTGATCGCCGCCCGCCTCGCCGCGCGGATGCAGCACTTCATGCCGGCCGGCCTGCTGCACTCGCAGTTCGAGGCGCTGGAACCGCTCGACCCGGACGAGGCCGGGGCGGTCGTGACGATCGAGGGCGGCCCGCAGCAGATCACCGAGCGCGCCCTGGCGGTTCTCCCCCACTGAGCCGCCCCCCTCGCACGCCCCGCTCCCCACGTATCCCCCCCCACCGCCCCCCCACTGACAACGGAGTACGAACGTGTCTGCACTCAGTGCCGAGTTGCTGGCCGCGACCCCGGCCGCGACGGAGCCGATCACCAGCGCCGGCGACACCCGGCTCGCCGTCGCCGCGCTCGTCGGCATCGCGGTGATCGTCCTGCTGATCACCCGCTGGAAGATGCACGCCTTCCTGGCCCTCACCATCGGCACCGGCGTCCTCGGCGCCGTCGCCGGAGCGCCACTGGCCAAGACGATCACCAGCTTCACCACCGGGCTCGGCACCACCGTCGCGGGCGTCGGGGTGCTCATCGCGCTCGGCGCGATCCTCGGCAAGCTGCTCGCCGACTCCGGCGGCGCCGACCAGATCGTCGATACGATCCTCGCCAGGACCAGCGAGCGCCGGCTGCCCTGGGCGATGGCACTGATCGCCGGGCTGATCGGCCTGCCGCTGTTCTTCGAGGTCGGCATCGTGCTGCTGATCCCGGTCGTGCTGCTGGTGGCCCGCCGCGGCAACCACTCCCTGATGCGGATCGGCATCCCGGCGCTGGCCGGCCTGTCGGTCATGCACGGTCTCGTCCCGCCGCACCCGGGCCCGCTGGCCGCGATCGACGCCATCCACGCCGACCTCGGCACCACCCTCGCGCTCGGCGTCCTCGTCGCCCTGCCCACCGTCGCGATAGCCGGGCCGCTCTTCGGCCGCTTCGTGGACCGCTGGGTGAAGGTCACCCCGCCCGAGCACCTCACCCCCACCCGCGCCTCGGACGAGCTGGAGAAGCGGCCCGGCTTCGCGCCGACCGTGGCCACCATGCTGCTGCCGGTCGTGCTCATGCTCGGCAAGGCGCTGGTGGACGTGCTGGTCGACGATCAGAGCAGCCTGGTCTTCCGGATCTTCGACGTCATCGGCTCGCCGCTGATCGCGCTGCTGGCCGCCGTCGTGCTCGGCATGTTCACCCTCGGCCGGGCGGCCGGCTTCACCAAGGAGCGGATCTCCACCACCGTCGAGAAGTCCCTCGGCCCGATCGCGGGCATCCTGCTGATCGTCGGCGCGGGCGGCGGCTTCAAGCAGACCCTCATCGACGCCGGTATCGGCAACATGATCCTCAACTGGTCGGACGGCTGGCACATCTCGCCGCTGCTGCTGGCCTGGCTGATCGCCGTCCTGATCCGGGTGGCCACCGGCTCCGCGACCGTGGCGACGATCTCCGCCGCGGGCCTGGTCGCGCCGCTCGCCGAGGGCATGACCTCCACCCACGCCGCGCTGCTGGTACTGGCCGTCGGCGCCGGGTCGCTGTTCTTCTCGCACGTCAACGACGCCGGGTTCTGGCTGGTCAAGGAGTACTTCGGGATGAGCGTCCCGAAGACCCTCAAGTCCTGGTCGGCGATGGAGACCGTCATCTCGGTGGTCGCGATCGTCTTCGTCCTGCTGCTGTCGCTGATCCTGTAGCCGGTTCGCCGAAGGCGGCCCCCACCCCGCCTGGCCTGCGCCCTTCCCTGTTAGGTTCCTTCCGGACCACCAGGGAAGGGCGCAGCCATGTCGTCACCGTCGCAGACCGAAGCTCCGTACACCTCCCGGCTCGCGCCGGGCGTGCACGCCTATGTCCAGCCGGACGGCGGCTGGTGCCTGAACAACGCCGGATTCATCAGCGACGGCCGTACGACCCTGCTGGTGGACACCGCCGCCACCGAGCGGCGCGCCCTGCTGCTGCGCGACGCGCTGACCGCGGCGGGGGTGCCGCAGCCCGAGTACGTGGTCAACACGCACCACCACGGCGACCACACCAACGGCAACAGCGTCTTCACCCCCGGCGCCCGGATCGTCGGCCACACGGCGTGTGTCAAGGAGCAGCTGGCCGCCGGGCACCAACTGCACGCCATCTGGCCGGACGTGGACTACGGCGAGGTGCCCGTCACCCCCGCCACGGTCACCTACGAGCAGGAGCTGACCCTGCACGTCGGCGACGAGGAGGTGCGGCTGCTGCACCCCGGGGTCGCCCACACGCTCGGCGACACCGTGGTGTGGCTGCCCGGGCCGCGGGTGGTCTTCACCGGCGACCTGGTGTTCAACGGCGGCGCGCCCTTCGTCCCGATGGGGTCGCTGGCCGGCTCGCTGCGCGGGCTGGAGCTGCTGCGGTCGCTGGACGCCGAGGTCGTCGTGCCGGGCCACGGTGAGGTCTGCGACCCGTCGGTGTACGACACGACGGAGGGCTATCTGCGCTTCGTGACGGAGCTCGCGGCCGACGGCCACAAGGCCGGGCGCGAACCGCTGGAGGTCGCCCGGACCGCCGACGCCGGGGAGTTCGCGGCGCTGCGCGAGCCGGAGCGGCTGGTCGCCAATCTGCACCGCGCGTACGCGGAGCTGGACGGGCTGCCGCCCGGCTCGCCGCTGGACCTGGTGCGGATCATCACCGACATGGCGGCGCTGAACGGCGGCCGGGTCCCGGAGTGCCTGGCCTGAGGCCCGCCGTCACCAGCGCGGCACGACGGGGGTGACCCAGCCGGGCTCGGCCCGGCGCATGGCCTTGGCGTCGTCGCGGTCGCGCAGGCCGCCGTCGTCGTCGAGCCAGCGGCGGTGCAGGGTCTCCAGGGCCGTCCGGTCCAGTTCGACGCCGAGGCCGGGGGCGTCGGACACGGCCAGGCGGCCGCCGCGGAACTCGTGGCGGCGGGTGATGACGTCCTCGGTCTGCCACGGGTAGTGCGAGTCGCAGGCGTGGTGGAGGTTCGGCACCGTGGCGGCGACATGGGTCATCGCGGCGAGGCTGATGCCGAGGTGGGTGTTGGAGTGCATGGACACTCCGACCCCGAACGTGCGGCAGATCGCGGCGAGTTCCTGGGTGTTGCGCAGCCCGCCCCAGTAGTGGTGGTCGGAGAGCACGACCTGGACGGCCTCCTGGGCGAAGGCGTCGGGGATCTCCGCGAACGTGGTGACGCACATGTTGGTGGCCAGCGGCAGGTCGGTGTGGGCGGCGACCTCCGCCATGCGGGCGGTGGTGGAGGCGGGGTCCTCCAGGTACTCCAGGACGTCGCCGAGTTCCTCGGCGACGCGCAGCGAGGTCTCCACGGACCAGGCGCCGTTGGGGTCCAGGCGCAGCGGCATGCCGGGGAAGGCCGCGGCCAGCGCCCGGATCGCGGCGATCTCCTCGTCGGGCGGGAAGACGCCGCCCTTGAGCTTGAACGAGGCGAAGCCGTACTCGCGGACGAAGCGCCGGGCCTGCGCCACGACGCCGTCGGGGTCGAGCGCCGCGCCCCAGTCGTCCTTGAGGCCCTGGCCGTCGGGGTGCTCCGCCCAGCGGTAGAAGAGATAGGCGCTGTAGTCGACGGTGTCGCGCACCTTGCCGCCGAGCAGCGCGTGCACGGGGAGCCCGAGCGCCTTGCCGAGTGCGTCCAGGCAGGCCACCTCGAAGCCGGACACCACCGACAGCAGCACCTTGTCGGCGGTCTGCACGCCGCGCAGCCCGCCCGCGTCCACGGCGTCCGAGGTCTCCTGGGGCACGGCGCACACCAGGCCGGCCAGCGGCGACAGATTGTTCAGGTCGCTGACCTCGCATCCGGGCAGCGCGTCGGCGAGCTGCCGGGCCGGCTCCAGGTACCGGGCGTCGCCGTAGGTCTCGCCGACGCCCGTGATCCCGCTCTCGGTGGTCACCTCGATGATCAACCGGGGCGTGAACGGCTGGTGAACGCCCTGGGTGTTGAGGAGTGGGGGGTCGGAGATCAGGACGGGAGTCAGTCGTACGTCCGTGATCGTCAGGTCCCTGCGGTGTGTCATCAACGCCCCACCCTCGTCGTTCACATACATGATTACAATGCGTCTACCAAAACCGGACACTAGGTCCCCTCCCCAAACTCGTCAAGAACGCACAGGTCCGGACACGTACGGAGACCCCCCGCGACGACGGTACGGGCGGCGGCGACCCCGCCCGGCAGGTCGTCCAAGTGCGTGGCGGCGCACCACAGGCCGAAGGGCGCAGTGTCGGGGCCGGAGACTCCGTAGCCCGAGCCCAGCACATGCGGCGTGCCGGACGGGGATGCCCTCCGGAAAGCGGCTCGCGACGCGCAGGCCGGCGCGTACGTCGCCGGCCGGGGTGCGGTCGCCGACCGTCCGCAGCAGGCCGACGGGGGGTCCGTCGCGGCTGCGGGCGGCCGGTGCGGCGGCGAGGGCCACGGCGAGGCGCCTGCGGTGGCCTCCGGGTGATGGTGCGAGACCGCCGCCTGACGCGCGGCGGCGTCGGCGACGGCGTCCCGGCCGGAGTGCGGGCCGGCGGCGAGCGGGGCGCAGCGGGCGAGCGCCTGCGCGGGCACGTCGGTCCACGGCCAGGGACCGGTTCCCGCCTCAAGGACCGCCGCGGCATCGCCTCCTCGGGCTCCCCGTACGCCACGCCACCCGGAACCAGCGGCCGCCGAAGGCGTCACCGCGGGCCGGGCCGTACAGGCAGTCGAGCGCGGCGGGCGGGATCATGGCTGAAAGTCTTGCAACGGCGCCGGGCGCGGGCACCTCGGTGCGCGCCCCGCCGGTTCACGCAGGGACTGGACGACATACCGACTGGTCGGCATGATGTCGGGGACAGGTTCGGCAGTGGCGAGGAGCATGATGAGCGGTACGGAGAACCCACCGGGGCTCGACCTGGACCGGCTGCGGCGGTACCTGGACGTGCAGCGGCCCGGCCTGCTGCGCGGCGCGCTCGACGGCGAACTGATCGAGGGCGGACGGTCCAACCTGACGTACGCCGTGAGCGACGGCACCGCGCGCTGGGTGGTCCGGCGGCCGCCGCTGGGCCACGTCCTGGCGACCGCGCACGACATGGGCCGCGAGCACCGCGTGATCAGCGCCCTGCGCGACACCCCCGTGCCCGTTCCCGGCGCCGTGCTCCTGTGCGAGGACCCGGAGGTCCTCGGGGCGCCCTTCTACGTCATGGACTTCGTGGACGGCACGCCCTTCCGCACCGAGAAGCAGCTCACCGAACTCGGCCCGGAGCGCACCCGCGCCATCGTGCTCGGCCTGGTGGACACGCTCGTCGCGCTGCACGCCGTCGATCCCGCCGAGGCCGGGCTCGCGGACTTCGGCCGCCCCGACGGCTTCCTGGAGCGCCAGCTGCGCCGCTGGGGCAAGCAGCTGGCCGCCTCGCGCAGCCGCGACCTGCCCGGCATCGACGAGCTCGCGGCCGCCCTCGGCCGGCGGCTGCCCGCCTCCGGCCCGCCCGCGGTCGTGCACGGCGACTACCGGCTCGACAACGTGCTGGTCGGCTCCGACGACACCATCAGGGCCATCCTCGACTGGGAGATGTCCACCCTCGGGGACCCGCTCACCGACCTCGGCCTGCTGCTGATGTACGGCGAACTGCGCCCGACCCCGGGCACGCCGGTCTCCGTGACCGGCGGCGCCCCGGGCCACCCCTCCGCCGCCGAGCTGGTCGAGCGCTACGCCGCCGGATCGGGACGCGACGTGTCGTCGGTGGCCTGGTACACGGCCTTCGCGTACTTCAAGCTCGCGGTGATCCTGGAGGGCATCCACTACCGCTTCACCCTCGGCCAGACCGTCGGCGCCGGCTTCGACCGGATCGGCGCCATCGTCCCGGCCTTCATCGGCAACGGCCTGCGCACACTTCAGGAAGGCTGACCATGGATTTCTCGTACGACGCCAGGACCGGGGAACTGCGCGAGCGGCTGCTCGCCTTCATGGACGAGCACGTGTACCCCGCAGAGCCGGTCTTCCACCGGCAGCGCGAGGAGGCCGAGGGCGACGCCGTCTGGTCGGCGCCGCCGGTCGTCGAGGAGCTGAAGGCGAAGGCGCGCGAGCTGGGCCTGTGGAACCTCTTCCTGCCCGGCGAGCGCGGCGCGGGCCTGACCAACCTCCAGTACGCGCCGCTGGCCGAGATCACCGGCCGCAGCCCGCACCTCGCCCCGCCCGCCCTCAACTGCGCCGCCCCGGACACCGGGAACATGGAGGTGCTCAGCGAGTTCGGCACCGAGGAGCAGCGCAAGACCTGGCTGGAGCCGCTGCTCGCCGGGGAGATCCGCTCGGCCTTCGCGATGACCGAGCCCGACGTGGCCTCCTCGGACGCGACGAACATCGAGACCCGGATCGTGCGCGACGGCGCCGACTACGTCGTCAACGGCCGCAAGTGGTACATCTCCGGCGCGATGAACCCGCGTTGCGCGATCTTCATCGTCATGGGCAAGACCGATCCCACCGCCGACCGGCACCGCCAGCAGAGCATGATCCTCGTGCCGCGCGACACGCCCGGCCTCGAAGTCCGGCGCGGTATGCGGGTGTTCGGCTACGACGACGGGGACCACGGCGGCCACGCCGAGGTGGTCTTCCACGACGTGCGGGTGCCGGCGGAGAACCTGGTCGGCGAGGAGGGCGGCGGCTTCGCCATCGCCCAGGCCCGTCTTGGGCCCGGCCGCATCCACCACTGCATGCGGCTGATCGGCATGGCCGAGCGCGCGGTGGAGCTGATGTGCCGGCGTGCCACCGGGCGGATCGCGTTCGGCAAGCCGCTGGCCGCGCAGGGCGTCGTCCAGGAGTGGATCGCCGAGGCCCGCGTGGAGATCGAGCAACTGCGGCTGCTGGTGCTGAAGACCGCGTGGCTGATGGACACCGTCGGCAACCGCGGGGCGCACACCGAGATCCAGGCCATCAAGATCGCCACTCCGTCGAAGGTCGGCCTGATCCTCGACCGCGCCATCCAGGTGCACGGCGCGGGCGGCGTCAGCCAGGACTTCCCGCTCGCCGAGCTGTACGCGGCGGCCCGCACGCTGCGGCTGGCCGACGGGCCCGACGAGGTCCACAAGCGGTCGCTAGCCCGGCGTGAACTGAAGCGGTACGCCGCCCAGGAGAGCTGAGCGGCACACGCGAACGAAGGCGCCCCCGGTCCCCCGGCCCGGGGGCGCCTTGGTGTGCGGGGGCGGTGCGCCGCCGGTGCGCGGGCGGTCAGCGCGGGGCGGGACGGTGGTCCCACGACGGCCGGGCCGCAGGGGCCCGGCGCCGCGGACCGGGGAGACCGACATGAACGCACCGACCGCACCGACCGGTTCCACCGCATCGACCGGTTCCACCGCACTGACCGGCAAGACGGCACTGGTGACCGGTGGTTCGCGCGGCATCGGCCGCGCCGTGGCACGGCGCCTGGCGGCCGACGGCGCCCTGGTCGCCGTCCACTACGGCACCGGCAAGGAGGCCGCCGACGAGACCGTGGCGCTGATCAACGAGGCCGGCGGGCGGGCGTTCCCGGTCGGGGCCGACTTCGCGTCCCCCGACGCGGCTGACCGCCTTTTCGAGGGGCTGGCCGCGGGGCTCGGCGAGCGCGGGCTGGACATCCTGGTGGGCAACGCGGGCATCGCGTCGACCAGCCCGATCGCCGCCGTCACCGAGGAGGAGTTCGACCGCGTCCTCACGGTCAACGTCCGCACCCCGTTCCTGGTGACCCGGCGCGCGATCCCCCTGCTCAACGACGGCGGCCGCATCATCACCATCGCCTCCACCGCCACCCGCGTCGCGGTCTCCACCCAGATCGCCTACACCATGTCCAAGGCGGCCCTGGAGAGCATGACCCCGTCCCTGGCCAACGAGCTGGGCGGGCGCGGCATCACCGTGAACACCGTCGCGCCGGGCGTCATCCGCACCGACATGACCGCGGGGCACACCGCCGCCCCGGAGGCGGCCGCCCAGCTCGCCGCGATCACCGCGCTGGGCCGGCTCGGCGAACCCGAGGACGTGGCCCGCGCGGTGGCCTTCCTGGCCGGCCCGGACGGCGCCTACGTCACCGGCCGGCGCGTCGACGTCTGCGGCGGCCTGTGGCTCGGGCCGATGATCCCGGGACGGTGAGGTCCCGGCGCCGCGGGCGGCCGGCCCGGTTACGCCGCCCGGCTGCCCGCGCCGACCGTCTCGGCGTCCTTCCCGCCCTCCGCCTCGCCGTCCGGGATCCGGCGGACCTGCCCGGGGCCGGTGTCCGCGCGGCGGGTGGCGCGGAGCAGGCGGGTCGCCGAGAGCACGGTGGCGGCCACGAGCAGCAGGTTGCGCGCGGTCAGCACGGCCACGGCCAGGACCGACCCGTCGAGCATGTCGCGGAAGAGCAGCGGGAAGTCCAGGGTCGTCAGCACGGTCGCGGCGACCAGGAGGGCGGCGACCGGGCGCTGCGAGGTCCCCCGGTGCAGCAGGCAGACGGAGGCCAGCCCGATCAGCCAGATCAGGTACTGCGGGCTCAGCACACGGCTGGTGACGACGAAGAGCAGCACCGCCGTCAGGGCCGCGTCCGGCAGCACCCAGGGCGCCCGGCGGTCGGCGCGCCGCCACCACCACAGCAGCCAGCAGAAGGCGAGGACCGTGCAGGCCTCGCTCACCCAGACCGCCTCGCGGATCCAGGGGCCGACGAACTCCATGGAGCCGTCGCGCGGCATCCACCTCCCCGACCAGCCGAAGTGCCGGGCGACGTGGAACGGCAGCGCCGCCGTCGCCTCGACCTCGATGCCGCGCTCGCGCTGCGCGGCCAGGAAGCCGAAGGCCCCGGGCATGGCGACGGCGAAGCCGAGTGCGAGGGCCGCCGCGGTCGCCGCCGCGGTGAGGACCGCGGTACGGGCCCGCGGACCGGCCCGCAGTCCGCTGAGCAGGAGCAGCGGCCAGGCCTTGACCATCGCGCCGAGCCCGACGAGCACTCCGAAGACGAGGTCGGCCCAGCGGCGGCGGGTGCCCGCGGCGATGAGGGCTCCCATGGCCATGGCGGTCACGAAGACGTCGAAGCGGCTCCAGGGCAGGGTGATCAGCAGCGGCAGGCCGCCGATCCACATCCAAGCGGCCGCCGTGCCCGGCCCCTTGCGGAGCAGCACGGCCGTCACGGCGGCGTCGCACAGCGCGCAGCACACGACGAAGGCGTGACCGTAGTCCAGCAGCGGCACCAGGCTCGGGGCGAGCAGCGGGAGCGCGGCGCCGGGCGGGTACTGCCAGGTGACGTCGGCGACGGGGAAGACCCCGGTGCGCAGCACCCCGTACCAGCCCGTGTAGACCTCCGAGACCGACGGGTCCAGGGGGCCGAGGCCGCTGAACGGGCCGAGACGCAGCGACGCCGCCACAAGCAGCAGCCGGGTCACCGCCCAGGCCGTCCACTGCCCGCGTGCGTCAAGGCACCACCGCATCGTTTGTTTCTCCCCCTGTTCGGCGGTCCGGCCTCTGGAGAAGAGACGATCGAAACGACGCACAGGTTGCCCGCGGGCAATCAGCTGTTGACGACCACCAGTCGTCCCGTCGTCGTCCCGTCCGCGACGCGCTGCACGGCGTCCGCGGCGCCGGTGAGCGGCACCCGCTCACTCACCAGCGGCTTGATCGCGCCCTCGGCGGCCAGCCGGGTCAGTTCGCCGTGGCAGCGCCGGACGGCGGCCGGGTCGTGGGTGTTGTACAGGCCCCAATGGAGGCCGAGGACGGCGTAGTTCTTCACCAGGACATGGTTGAGTCCGGGGCTGGGGATCGTGCCGCTGGTGAAGCCGACGACGACGATGCGGCCTTCGAAGGCGACGCACTTGGTGGACCGGGTGTACGCCTCACCCCCGACCGGGTCGTAGACCACGTCGGCGCCGCGCCCGCCGGTGGCCTCCTTGACGACGGCCACGAAGTCCTCGCTGTGCCGGTCGACGACGACGTCGGCGCCGAGTTCACGGGCGGCCTTGGCCTTCTCAGGGCCGCCGACGACACCGATCACCGTGGCGCCCGCCGCCTTGCCGAGCTGGACGGCGGCGCTGCCCACGCCGCCCGCGGCGGCGTGCACGAGCAGGGTCTCGCCGGGCTGCAGCGCGGCGCGGCGGTGCAGGCCGAACCAGCCGGTCTGGTAACCGATGTGGAGGGCGGCGGCCTCCGCGTCGTCCAGGGCCTCCGGCGCGGGCAGCACGCCGGCGGCCGGGACGACGGCCCGCTCGGCGAAGGCGCCGCCGGGCAGCGCGGCGGGGGTGATGACACGGTCACCGACGCTGTGTCCCTCGACGCCCTCGCCGACGGCGGCCACCTCGCCGCAGAACTCGACACCGGGGGTGAACGGCAGAGGCGGGCGCACCTGATAGTGGCCGCGGCACAGCAGCGCGTCGGGGAAGTTGACGGCGGCCGCGCGCACTGTGAGCAGCAGTTCACCGGGGCCGGGCTGCGGGTCGGGGACCTCCTCCAGGCGCATCGCCTCGCGCGGCTCCCCGTTCTCGTGCACTCGCCATGCCTTCATGCGGTCCGCTCCCGGCTCCTGTTCAGGGCTGCCGCACGGAGTGCAGCAGCATGTCGGCGAAATCGGCGGCGACCTGGCCGGCGGACAGCGGTCCGTCCTCGCGGTACCAGGTGCCGAGGTGGTGCACCGCGCCGAAGAAGAAGTCGACGACGAGGTCGGGCCGGGCCTCCGCCCGGAACACCCCCTCGCGCTGTCCCTCTTCCACCATGGCGCGGAACTTCTCGTGGTAGCGGCGCCGGTCGGCCCGTACCGCCTTCTGCTTCTCCGGGCTCAGCTGGTGGATGGACCGGAAGAAGATCTTGGTGTCGTCGAGGTTCTGGATGCTGGTGACGACGACGTCCGCGGCGGCCTCGACCAGGCGCCGCTGCACGGGCTCGTCCCTGTCCGCGATCGACTCCAGGCGCTCCAGCTGCAGCCGCAGCACCCGGCCGTAGATCTCGTGCAGGAGGTCGTCCTTGCTGCCGAAGTAGTGGTAGAGCGCGCCCTTGGTGACCCCGGCGGCCTCGACGATCTCCTGCACGGACGTCCGGTCGTAGCCGCGCTCGGCGAAGAGCCGGGTGGCCTCGGCGAGCAGCCGCTGCGGGACAGCGGTGGCGGCCGCCTTCGGTGGTGTCGTACTCCGTGCCATGGCCTGCCCTCTCTCCGTACCGGTGCGCGGGACAGCGTACCGAGCGGTATGTCATCAGTCCGCGCGTGCCCGCAACTCCCTGCGCAGGATCTTGCCCGTCGCGGTCTTGGGCAGCTCGGGCAGGACCTCGATCACGCGAGGGTACTTGTACGCCGCGAGCCGGTCCTTGCAGTGGGCGATCAGCTCCTCGGGCGACGCGGCGGCGCCTGGGCGCAGGCTGACGTACGCCTTCACGGACTCGCCGCGGTAGGCGTCGGGGACGCCTACGACGGCGGCCTCGCGCACCGCGGGGTGGGTGTAGAGGACGTCCTCGACCTCGCGCGGCCACACCTTGAAGCCGGAGGCGTTGATCATGTCCTTCTTGCGGTCGACGACGTAGAGCCAGCCGTCCTCGTCCATGAAGCCGATGTCGCCGGTGCGCAGTTCACCGCCTGGCAGGGCCGCCGCGGACGCCTCCGGGAGCCGCCAGTACCCCGGGACGACCATCGGGCCGCGCACCGCGATCTCGCCGTGCTCGCCGAAGGGCACGTCCGCCCCCTGGTCGTCGACGATCCGCACCAGGGTGTCGGGACCGGGGACGCCCACCGAGAGCGTGCCGGAGACCGGGTCGACCGGGGCCTCCAGATCGGGCGGGGTGCTGGTGGCGGGGGCGGTGCACTCGGTGAGGCCGTATCCGTTGCGCAGATAGTGGCCGAAGCGCGCCCGGAAGGCCTCCACCAGGGCGGGCGGCAGCGGCGCGCCGCCGGAGTACAGCAGCTGGAAGGAGGCGAAGTCCTCGGGCACGGCCTCGGGGTGGGCCATCAGCGCCATGTAGGCGGTGGACGGCCCGACCATGTAGGCGGGGCGGTGCTCGCGGAGCGCGTCGAGGACCACGCCCGCCTCGAAGCGGTAGGCGAGGGCGACCGTCGCGCCCGCGGCGATGCCGGCCGCGAGCTGGCAGACCATGCCGGTGATGTGGAACAGCGGTGCCAGGGCGAAGATCGTCGCACCGTCGGGGAGCACGCTGTGGGCGCGCTGCCGGTCGGCGTTGAAGCTGATGTTGCCGTGGGTGTTCAACGCGCCCTTGGGCACGCCGCTGGTGCCCGAGGTGTAGCTGATCAGCGCGATGTCCTCGCCCGTGAGCCCGGGATCGGGCAGGGCGGGCCCCACGGTGCCGGCATGGGCGGCGGCGAGCAGGTCCTCGGCGTCCTCCGCTGCGATCCGCTGCCCCGGCAGGACGCGGAGGTCGTCCCGGGTCTGCAGGTCGAGCTCGCTGGTGGTCAGCGGGATGCGGACCGGGGAGTCCGCCGCCGTCTTGCGGATGTACGCGTCCCAGGCGCGCTCGGAGCACACCAGCGCGGTCACGTCGGCGTCACGGAGGATGTGGCCGAGCTCGTGCTCCTTGTACATCGGGTTGACCGGGACGACGCTGCCGCCGGCCTTCCAGGCGGCGAGCAGGGCGATGACGAACTGCGGGACGTTCTGCAGCACGATGGCGAGCCGGTCGCCGCGCGCGAAGCCGCGGCCCATGAGATGGCGGGCGAGTCCGTCGGAGAGCTCGTCGAGCTCGCGGTAGTCGATCCGGGCGTCGAAGTAGGCCAGCGCGGTGCGGTCCGGCACCCGGTCCACGGTCGCGCGGAAGGCGTGCAGCAGCGTCGGCGGCGGGTCGGGGAGGCTGCGCAGTTCCTCCCGGAAGTGCTTGAGCCAGGGCCTGCTCTCGTACGAGGTCATGCCGCTCCCCCCTCCTCCAGCTTCCGCTGCACCCGGTTCATGGCGCCGATCCAGTGGTCGGTGTCGGTGGCCCGGGCCGCGTAGTAGCCGGCGGCGTCGGGGTGCGGCAGGATCAGGAAGCGCTCGTCGGCGATGCCCTGCAGCACGGCCTCCACGACGTCCTCCGGCTCGATGGCGCCGGGGGCGAGGACGAGTTCGCCCGCGGGGCCCGCCGCGCGCAGCATGTCGGTGCGCACGCCCTGCGGGCAGACGGCGTGGACGCGGATGCCGCGATGGCGGTAGGTGACGGCCAGCCACTCGGCGAAGGCGAGGGCACCGTGCTTGGTGACGGAGTACGGGGCGTCGCCGACCATGGTCAGCAGTCCGGCGGCGGAGACCGTGGCGACGAAGCGGCCCTCACCGCGCTCCAGCCACTCCGGGAGCAGTTCGCGGGCGGCGCGGACGTGCGCCATGACGTTGACGTCCCATACGCGCTGCCAGACCTCGTCCTCGGCCTCGGGGCCGGCCATGGAGCCGATGCCGGCGTTGGCGCAGAAGAGGTCGATGCGGCCGCCCAGCGCCTCGCGGGCCGGCCCGACCACGCCGGAGGCGTCACCGGCCAGGCAGATGCCGCCGATCTCCTCGGCGACGGCCTCCGCGGCGGACTTGTTCAGGTCGTTGACGACCACACGGGCGCCTTCCGCGGCGAATCTCCGGGCGAGCGCCGCACCGATCCCGCCTCCCGCACCGGTGACGACCACCCGGGCATCGCGCAGCGCATCCATCGCGTCTCCTTCGACTCGTACGGCTCCCTTCGCATACTAAGCGGTCGGTCACATGGAGGGAAGGTCATACCGCGGAGATCGCGGAACGCCCCTTGTGCGGCGCGGCCCGGCCGCGCCGCGTACGGGCCGGGGCCCGGCCGTATCGGCCGGGCCCCGGATCGCGTACGGAAGGTCGCACCGGGTCAGCGGTGCGCGGCGAACTCCACGACCTGCTGGTAGGTCGGGCGGTTCTGCCAGCTGATCTTGCCGTGCTTGATGCCGCCGAGCGGCCGCTGGATCACGGTGTCGGCACACCACTGGTCGCCGGCCGAGCAGTTCTCGTCGCCCGGGTAGACCTGGGCGGCGGTCGTCGCCGCGGCCTGCTTCAAGGTGCTGATCAGGATGGACCGGCAGGCGCTCAGCGAGCCGCCGCCGCAGTACTTCGCGGCCAGGCCGCCCTGGACGGGCTCACCGAGGACCGCGCGGATGTCCTTGTCGACATAGGACCACCAGCCGTACTGGAAGGCGCTCCCGGCGTGGGCACCGGTCGGGCCGTGCCCGGCCGAAGGGGCCTCGTCGACGGTCAGGTTGGCGGTGAGCGCCGCGTACAGCCCGCTGCCGAGGCCCGGTTCGAATTCGGCCTTGACGAGCAGCGGCCACCACGCGTCCATGATGCGCACCGCGTCGGCGTTGGCGTAGGTGTGCGAACCCGCCGAGGTCTCCTTGCGCTTGGCGCCCGCCGTGACCCAGTCGCCCAGCTTCGTGACGGCGGCGGCCGCGGCGGGATCGGAGACCGCACTGCTGCGGATCACCTTCAGCAGATTCGGCAGCACGTCCTCGCCGCGCAGATCGGTGAGGGCCGCGTCGGCCATCGCCCGGACGAGCTGCGCCCGGGTGACGCCGCCCGCGGCGACCAGTTGCTTCACCCGGTCGTCGAGCAGGTCCCCGCGGTGCACCGAGCCGTTGCCGAAGCCGGCCGCGTCGTACCCCTTGGCCTGCCGGTTGTTCCAGGAGACGTAGTAGTCCTGGTCGACGGACTGCGGGTGCTCGGCGGGCGGGGTGTAGTCGGCGGTGTTGTGCGCCGGGTCGAAGCCCTGCCACTCGTACGCCGTCTCGGCGCGCACCGGGAAGGTGGCGTCCACCCCGGCCTGCCGGACCGGGTTGTCGCCGCTGTTGTAGTAGGCCGTGTGCTGGGAGTCGGCGTAGAACCAGTTGAAGGTGTAGTTGATGTGCTGCACGGCCTCCTCGAAGGAGGCGGGACCGGTGACCGCGGACGGGTCGTTGAGCATCTGGAAGCCGACCACCGAGTCGGCCTCGTGCATATAGGAGCTGCGCAGGCTGGTGAACGCCACCTTCTTGCCGCCGACGGTCCCGCGGTACTCCACGGTGCCGTACTTGGTCCGGTAGACCTGCATCCGGTACGAGCCGGCGGCCGTGCCGTCGGCGGTGGTCGGCGTCCAGGCGTTGCTGCGTTCCAGCTTCTCCATGGGCGTGCAGGTGCCGTGGTACAGGTAGTGGACGTCGTCCTGGCACAGTTCGACCGCGTAGGTGTCGGTGATGTCCTGGGCCGAGGTCGTCGCGCTCCACGCGAAGTCCGGGCCGCGGCCCAGCTCCACGTACATGCTCAGCCCCGCGAAGGAGGCGCCGCGCGCGCTGATCCCGGGGCCCTGGATCTCCTGGAGCATGAGCAGCTGTGGCGCGAAGTAGCCGGTCTGCGGGCCGAAGACGGCGACCGGGTGGCCGCTCGCGGTGTGCGCGCCGCTGACGAGCAGGGCGTTGGACATGCCCCTGGTGTTGGCCGACAGGGCCGTTTTCGCCGCGCTCTTGGAGGCGGCCGCGGCCTTGGCGGTCGCGCCGGTGCCGGTGCGGTCGTAGACCAGCGGCTCCTCCGTCACCGAGCCGGCGTCCGGCATCGCCGTGCCGCGCGGGGTGTCGGGGCGCACGGCGTACGGGAAGCTCTCGCCGTCGTGGACGGTCAGCGCCGCCTCGGGGTCGTCGCGCTCGCGGAAGGACTCCCACACCTTGGTGCCCTCGGCGACGCCGTACTTCTCCTGGGCCGCCAGCAGCGACAGCGCGTTGGTCACCTCGCCGCCCCCGCCCGTGCCGAACAGGGCGCCGATGACGGAGGCGAGCGCCACCAGGTCGGTGGGCTTGAACCTCTCTATGGTGCCGGCGTTGGTGATCGCGTCCTTGTGGCCGGTCAGCACGTACTCGCCGGGGAAGTAGCGTCCGCTGTCCGAGGCGGCGATGTAGGCGTTGACGCCGTCCACATAGGCGTTGACGTCCGCGAACGCCTGCTGGCCGCGGGCGCCGTTGTGGGAGGCGATCCAGTCGATCTGGGTCTGCAGATCGGCCTCGGTGTAGGGGGCCGCGCGCCAGAACTGCTGCTCCAGGCCCTGGTTGGCGAGGGCGCCGCCCGCGAAGGAGGTCAGCTGGCCGCGGCCGACGTGCCGGAACAGGTCCATCATCCACAGCCGGTCCTGCGCCGCGGCGTACCCGGCGCCGAACTCCGTGCCGTAGCGGGTCGTCCCGGAGATGTGCGGGACGCCGGTCTTCTTGTCGCGCGTGATCGTCACGTCGCTGCGGGGCGAGACGGTGGAGGCCACCTGGCCCGCGGGGACGCCGAAGGACGCGTCGTTGAAGAAGTTGCTGATGGTGGCGTTCGTCAGGTTCTGGTACCCGGTGGCCAGGTTGGCGTAGGGACCGAGCTGGTCCTCCGCATGGTCGGGCTGGGTGCCGAAGATCTGGTTGAGCAGGATCTGGGCGAGCGTGGCGTTGCCGTTCTCGCCCGGCGGCAGGATGTCGGAACACTGCCCCTGGCAGTAGTCGGTGGGGGTGGCGGCGGCCGCGGGGGCCGCCAATGGGAGCGGCGCGAGGAGACTCGCGCCCAGTGCGAGCACCGCCGCGGCGGCACCCGTTTTCAGTCTTGACCTGAACTTTGACCTGAACCTGTCAATCTGCGCACGCATGACCGCTCCTCCCGAAGGCCGGTGTGACGCAGATTACTTCGAAGATGACCCATGAGTAAGGTGAACATGCGTCACGTTTTGGGCACGCGAAATCGGCTGGAACTCATCGCCCCGGGGATGGATCCGGATCGCCGTCCGTTACGTCCATTCGACAGCGATGCGAACCCGATGACGGAGGTGGCATGCCATGGCCGGATTCCGAAGTCTCGCGAGACAGGTGCGCGACCCGCGGTGGTGCCCCACCCAGCGCCGCACCTACCTGCGGCGATGCCTGGAGCGCTTCGCGCCGTACGGGCACCGGGCCACCTGGGACCACCTCTGCGCCCGCGCCGGCTTCGCCCCTCAGGACCGCGAGCCCGACCCGGCCCGCCTGCTGTCCGCCCTCGCGGAGCTGGAGGAGGCACGGGCCGTCTGGCTCACGTACGAGCGGGAGTTCGCCGCCCGCCGCAAGGAGGAGAAGTTCTCCGGCATCCGCCAGCCCGGCGCCCTGGACGACTGGCACCGGCGCACCTGGGGCGGCAACGGGGTCGCCTGGTGCGACGATCCGCTCACCCACCCCTCCGACCGGCTCGCGGACGTCCTGCGCCGCATCATCGCCGCGATCGACGCGGGGGCGGGGCAGGCGTGCCCCGTCTGCGCGCGGGAGCGGCTTCTGTGGCGCGACCGCCTCAACCACTATCCCGGGGCGGGGCCGGTGTGTGCGCACTGCGGGATCGTGGTGCCGCTTCCCGTTCTCACGGGGGCCGCGGTCGCGGCGGCGCGGGGGGAGTTGCTTGTCGCCGCGGGCTGACCTGACGCTCGGCTTGCGGTCCGGGTGGGTTTTTCCCCCGCCGGCCCACCCTCCCCCAACCTTCGGCCGGGGGTGCCCCCAGCCCTGTGAAGTCAGTGACCCCGGCGCGCGTTTGAGGTGGGCCGGGTGCGGGGCCTCCGGGGCTGGCCATTCTGGACAGCACATTTACGTGCGTGACGGGCACTTGCTCATCCCATCCCTGCCCGGATGCCGCACACAAATATGCTCCACAGTCCAGAACACCCACCCCTACGACCCCGCCCCCTCCGTAGTCTTCGCGCCTGATCCCCAGTGGGGGGGGAAGGCAGCCATGGCACAGCCCCACAGTCGGTGCAGCGGCACATCAGCCGCCCAGCCGTCACCGCCCCCACGCGATGCGCACCGGGCGTCACGTCGCGCCCACAGCGGGTCCCCCGGGCGAATGTTGGGGCAGGCCCGGCAGGCCGATGGGGGCTGTCTCCAGGCAACCGGAGTCACCCCGGTCCGCCTCCATACCCCCACTGGGGATCAGGCGCATGACGAAACGGAGGGGGCGGGGTCGTAGGGGTGGGCGTTCTGGACTGTGGAGCATATTTGGGTGCACAACCCGGAGTGACCAAGGAGAGTGCCCGAGGCACCAAAATGTGCTGTCCAGAATGGCCAGCCCCGGAGGCCCCGAACCCGGCACCCAACGAAACGCGCGCCGGGGTCACTGACTTCACAGGGCACACGGGCGGGAGGGCGGGGAACAAAACCTACCCAGACCGCAAGCGCAGCGCAGGGGCTGACACCTACCGGAGGGTAATGCGACGATGCACGTCGCAGGGGTCCAAACGACGTGGGACGGGACGGTACCGGCATGGCCGAACTGCACGATCTGACCGCACTGGAGCAGGGCGCCGCGATCCGGGCAGGCGAGGTGTCCCCGGTCGAACTCACCGACCACTACCTGGCCCGCGTCGACCGCCTCAACGACACCGTCGGCGCCTACATCACCGTCACCCCGGAGATCGCCCGCAAGCAGGCCGCCGACGCCGAGTCCGAGGCGCTGGCGGCCCGCCGCGAGGACCGCGTCGAGGATCTGTCGCCGCTGCACGGCGTGCCCGTCCCCGTGAAGGACCTCAACTTCGTCGCCGGCGTGCGCTGCACGCTCGGCTCGCAGGCGTACGCCGACCACGTGCCGGACGTCGACGACCACGTGGCGGCGAGGCTGCGCGCCGCCGGAACGGTCCTGCTGGGCAAGACCAACACCCCGGAGTTCGGGCTGCCCTGCTACACCGAGAACAAGCTGGCCCCGCCCGCCCGCACCCCGTGGGACCTGGAGCGGTCCGCGGGCGGCTCCAGCGGCGGCGCGGCGGCCGCCGTCTCCGCGGGGCTGGCGCCGATCGCCCAGGGCAGCGACGGCGGCGGTTCCATCCGCATCCCGGCCTCCGTCTGCGGTCTGTTCGGCATCAAGCCGAGCCGCGGCCGGGTCAGCCCCGGACCGGTGCAGCACGACGTCAGCGGACTGAGCACGAGCGGCCCGATCGCCCGCACCGTCGCGGACGCCGCGGCGCTGCTGGACGTGCTCGCGGGCGGGATGCCCGGCGATCCGTACGGCGCCCCGTCGCTGCCGCCGGGCGAGACGTTCGCCTCGTACGCCGCACGGGAGCCCGGCCCGCTGCGGGTGGTCGGGCTGCCCCAGCCTCCCGTGCCGGGTGTCGAACTGCACCCGGACTGCCGTGCGGCGTACGACGGCACGGCGGAGCTGCTGCGTGAGCTGGGCCACCAGGTCGACGAGGTCGAACTGCCCGTCGACGGCGCGATCCTGGACGCCTTCACCCGCGTGTGGGGCGTGATGGCCACCGTGTACCCGGTCGCGCCGGAGCAGGAGGAGCTGCTGATGCCGCTGACCCGGCACCTGCGCGCCGAGGGCGCCAAGGTGTCGGGTCCGGACTTCGCGGCGTCGTTGTACGCGTTCCGCGCGCTGGGGCAGTTGATCGCGGACGCGCTGCTGTCCTCGTACGACCTGGTGCTGACCCCGACGCTGGCGCAGCCGCCGGCGCCGGTGGGTCCGGCGGGGCTGCGCCACGACACGGACCCGGCCGCGGAGTTCGCGGGGCTGGCGGCCTTCACGCCGTTCACGCCGATCTTCAACGCCACGGGCCAGCCGGCGGTGAACGTACCGCTGCACTGGACCGAGGGCGGCCTGCCGATCGGGGTGATGTTCGGCGGCCGCTACGGGGACGAGGCGACGCTCATCTCGCTGTCGGCGCAGCTGGAGGCGGCCCGTCCGTGGGCCGCCCGCAGGCCCGCGCTCTGGTAGCGGGTACGGGGCGCGGCGGCCTCTGCGCGAGGAGCCGCCGCGCGCCCGGCCCCTGCTCGCCGAGCGCGTCGCCGGGGTTGGACAGGGCGCAGCGGTCCAGGGAGAGGCAGCCGCAGCCGATGCAGTCGTCGAGGCTGTCGCGCAGGCGGGTGAGCTGCTCGATGCGCGCGTCGAGTTCGGACCGCCAGCCAGCCGAGAGCCGCGCCCAGTCGGCACGGTCGGGCGTGCGCCCCGCGGGCAGGCCGTCCAGGGCCTCGCGGATCGCCGCGAGGGGCATGCCGACCCGCTGGGAGGCCCGGATGAAGGCGACCCGGCGCAGCGCGTCGCGGGTGTAGCGGCGCTGGTTGCCGGCGGTGCGGCGGCTGCGGATGAGGCCCTTGGACTCGTAGAAGTGGAGTGCCGAGACCGCCGCGCCGCTGCGTGCGCTGAGCTGGCCGACGGTCAGTTCGCGTTGTTCGGTGGGGATGGCGGTCATTCCCCGACTCTACGAGAGCTTCGCGAGCTTCTTGCGACGCGGGATGCCCGCCCGCCACAACCGGAGGCAGGACATGACGGCGGCGCCGACCAGCAGGGAGTTGCGGATCGCGACCACGCTGGTGCCCTGCCAGGAGTTGCTGACGACCTCCTCGAAGAACAGCGGGTAGTCGACCGTGGTGACCGCGGTGGCGAGCAGCAGCAGGACGGCCACCGGGCGCTGCGTCGTCTGGCGCATCGTCAGGCAGACGGCGCCGAGCCCGATCAGCCAGATCAGGTACTGCGGGCTGATGACGCGGCTGGTGACGGTGAAGAGCAGTACGGCGGTCAGCGCGGCGTCGTAGGGCGTGGCCGGTGTCCACCGGGCCGCCCGCAGCCGCCACACCAGCAGCCACACCAGGGCGGCGCCGGTGAGCACGAGGGAGGCGGTGGCCACCCAGTTGACGTACGGGCCGATGAACTCCATGGAGCCGTAGTGCGCCCGCACCCGGCCGGGCCAGCCGAGCAGTCCGGCGACGTGCAGAAAGGTGCCGCCGAGCGATTCGACCTCGACCCCGCGGTGGTGCTGGGCGGCGACGAAGCCCGTGGCACCGCGGAAGAAGACGGTCAGCACCGCGAGCAGGGCGGCCGCCGACATGCCGAGCGCCGTCCAGGCCTGACGGGTCGTGCGGCCGCGCGGTGTGCCGAGGACGGTGAGCGCGGGCCAGAGCTTGATCATGGTGGCGAGCCCGACGAGGGCGCCGCCCAGCCGGGGCCGTGCGGGCACCGCTAGCAGGGCGCACACGGCGACGGCCGTGACCAGCAGGTCGTAGCGGGAGTACGGCAGGTGCATCAACAGGGGCAGCCCCAGTACCCACATCCAGGCACCGGCGGTGCTCCGGCCCGGCCGGTTCCACCCGGCACGCAGAAGGGCGACGAGGACGAGGGCGTCGCCAAGGAACGAGAGCAGGACGAAGCCCTGCAGGTAACTGAGGCCGGGCAGCAGCGCGGGGGTCAGCATCACCAGGGCGGCGCCGGGCGGGTACTGCCATGTGACGTCGCGGACCGGGTACGTGCCGCGCTCGAAGCCGTGACTCCAGTGCTGGTAGAGGTAGTAGACCTCGCGGGCGATGTCCCCGTGGCCGGCCCGCAGCAGGGCGAGCATGACCACCCGGCTGGAGATCCAGTACGCGCCGATCGCGACCCAGGCCTGCGGCCAGGTGGACGGGCGCAGCAGGGCGCGGCGGTCGCCGGGGAGGGACGGTCCGCTGCCGTAACGGACCTCCGTCGTCTCCCAGTCGTGCCGGCTGGTCTCCGTCCTGGCCTCGGCCACTGCCGCCTCCTCCACCACCACAACGCCACATTCGGTGCATATGGCTATGAAAGATAGCCACAAACCGGACATGGGCTTCGTGATACGCGCCGGAGGACGGGGCGTTGACAGGGATCCGCCCCTCGCAGCATGCTGAGCAAGCGCTTAGACAGCACGGGAGGCATGACATGGGACAGCCCAGGATCTTCACATCGGTGGACGAACTGAAGGCCGCCGTCGGCGAGGAACTCGGCACCACCGAGTGGCTGGAGGTCGACCAGAAGCGGATCGACCTCTTCGCGGACGCCACCGGCGACCACCAGTGGATCCACGTGGATCCGGAGAAGGCGGCCCAGGGCCCCTTCGGCACCACCATCGCGCACGGTTACCTGACGCTGTCGCTGATCCCCTCCTTCACGCCGGAGCTGATGCGCGTCGAGGGCGTGAAGATGGGCGTCAACTACGGCGTCAACAAGGTGCGCTTCCCTTCACCCGTGCCGGTGGGTTCGCGGCTGCGTGCCACGGGCCAGGTCGCCGAGGTCACCGAAGTGCCGGGCGGGGCGCAGCTCGTGGTCCGTATCACCGTCGAACGCGAGGGCGGCGACAAGCCGGTCTGCGTCGCCGAGACGGTCGTGCGCTTCTACCTCTGACTTCTGACCTTTGGCCTTTGACCGTTGACCTCCGGCGACCTCCGGCGTCTGAGCGGAACGGTCAGCCCCGGCCGGAGGCCGGGCCGTACCCGACCATGCGCAGGGCGAGATCGGCGTACAGCGCGCCGATCTCGTCCGGCGTGCGCCGCCCGCCCGGGTTGAACCAGCGGGCCACGTCGATGCAGAGGGACAGCAGCGCGACGGTCGTGCCGGAGACGTCGGGGACGTCGAACTCCCCCGTCCGCACGCCGTCGCGCAGAATCGAGCGGACCGCCGCCTCGCTCTCCCGGCGCAGTTCCACGATCTCGGCGTAGTGCTCGGGGCCGAGCGCGCCCAACTCGTACTGCACGACGCGGCCGGTGGTGTGGTGCTCGGCGTGCCAGCGGACGAACGCGCGCACGGCCTCGGCCAGGCGTCCGGCCGGGGAGCCCTCGCCTTCGGCGGCGCCTTGGAGCAGCCCCAGGGAGAGCCGGTGGCCGACCACGCTGATCTGGTAGAGCAGCTCTTCCTTGGTCTTGTAGTGGATGTAGAGCGCCGCCGGGCTCATGCCGGCGCGGCCGGCGATGTCGCGGGTGGTCGTCGCGTGGTAGCCGCGCTCCGCGAACGCCTCGACCGCGGCGATCACCAGCCGCCGGGCGGCATCAGGGGTGATGCCGGTCCACGCCTCGGTACGCTCCGACTGCTCCGCCTCCACGTCCATGGCGGACACCCTACATGCCCACTGAGCAAGCGCTTAGATACCAAGCGGTCGGTCGAACGGAGAGCTGCGGCGGCCGGGCCGGGTCAGAAGGCCGAGACGCCGGTCAGGTCGCGGCCGATGAGCAGTTTCTGGATCTGGCTCGTGCCCTCGTAGAGGGTCATCACGCGGGCGTCGCGCAGCAGCTTGCCGACCGGGTACTCGTCGATGTAGCCGTAGCCGCCGAACACCTGGAGCGCGTTGTTGGCGCAGCGCACGGCCGCCTCACTGGCGAAGAGCTTGGCCTTGGAGGACTCCGCGGCGAACGGCTGCCCGCGGTCGATGAGGTCGGCGACGCGCCAGGTCAGCAGGCGGGCGGCGTCCACGTCCAGGGCGATGTCGGCGATCAGCTCCTGCACCAGCTGGTGCGCGGCAATGGGGCGGCCGAACTGCTCGCGCTCCTTGGCGTAGCCCACGGCGGCGTCCAGGGCCGCTTGAGCGATGCCCACACAGCCGGCGGCCACCGACATCCGGCCCTTGGCGAGCGCCGACATCGCGACCGAGAAGCCCTTGCCCTCGGGCGCGATCATCGTGGAGTCCGGTACGCGCACGTCCTCGAGCACCAGCTCGGCGGTCGCCTGGCCGCGCAGACCGAGCTTGCCGTGGATCTCGCGGCGGGTGAGGCCAGGGGTGTCGGTGGGCACGAGGAAGGCGCTGACGCCCTTGTGACCGGGGGTGTCATTGGTGCGGGCGAAGAGCAGGACGACATCGGCCCAGGTGCCGTTCGTGATGAACATCTTGGTGCCGTTGATCACCCAGTCGCCGCCGTCCCGCGTGGCCCGGGTGGTGAGGTTGCCGGCGTCCGAGCCGGTGCCGGGCTCCGTGAGGCCGAAGCAGCCGACGGCCTCGCCGGAGGCGAGCCGGGGCAGCCATGCGCGCTTCTGCTCCTCGGTGCCCCAGTGGGCGACGGACTTCGCGACGAGGCCGAGGGAGACCGAGACGATGCCGCGCACGGAGGAGTCGCCGCGGCCCAGCTCCTCGGTGACCAGGCAGTAGGCGAGGTGGTCGCCGCCCGACCCGCCGTACTCCTCGGGGATGGTGAGGCCGAGGAAGCCCACCGCGCCCAGCTTCTTCACGATGCCGCGGTCCACGCTCTCGGCGCGGTCCCAGGCCGTCGCGTGCGGCACGATCTCGCGCTCGGTGAAGTCTGCGGCCAGACGGCGGACCGCGGCCTGCTCCTCGGACAGCTCAAGGTTCACGACGCACCTCGGTGTTGATCCACTCGTTAATTAGCAGTGCTAGTTTCCTGCACGCAGCCTCTACTATGTGCCGCATGGCCCGCCCCCGCAAGCCCCTGCTCAGCCGCGAGCGCATCGTCGCCGCGGCGCTCGCGCTGGTGGACGCGGAGGGCCTGGCGGCCGTCTCCACGCGGCGGCTCGCGGCGGAGCTCGGGGTCAGCGGGCCGAGCCTGTACAACCACTTCACGACCAAGGACGAGATCCTGGACGCGGTCGCCGATGCCGTCGTCGCGGAGGTGGACCTCACCATGTTCGAGAACGGCAGCGACTGGCGCGACGCGCTGGTGGCCTGGGCCCGGTCCTACCGCGCCGCCCTGGCCGCGCACCCCCACATCGTCCCGTTCCTGGCCCAGGGACCCGGGCGCCGCCCCGCGGGGCTGCGCATGGCCGACGCGGTCTTCGGCGGCATGACGGCCGCGGGATGGCCGCCGGCGCACGCGACCCGGGTCGGCGCGCTCATGCGGTACTTCGTGGCGGGGTCGGCACTGGGCTCGTTCGCGCGGGGGTTCGTCGACGACCCGACGGCCTACGACCCGGCGGACTATCCGCACCTCGGGCAGGCGCACCTGCTGGCGGAGCGTCAGCAGCGAGTGGACGAGGGCGCGTTCGAGACGGGGTTGCGGGCCCTGATCGACGGGCTGGCGGTGCAGTTCGCGGCGCTGCCGCGCTGAGCGGCTGGGGCCGGCTGTCGGTGGCGGCTGCGACCATCGGCGCATGGACACGATCTTCGACTGGCGGTCCTTCCTCGTGCGGTGGAGCGAGGAGTGGTCCGACGCCCAGGAGCCGGACGGCTCCCTCTCCGAGGACGACGCGCTGGCGGTGCGCGACCGCTGGCTGGGCTTCGCCCCGGCGGACACGGAGCGCATAGCTCTGGCGGAGGAGCGGCTGGGGCGCCGACTGCCGCCGTCCTACCGGGCGTTCCTCGAGGTGAGCGACGGGTGGCGGCACGCGGGCGGGTTCGTCTGGCTGCTCGCGGGTACGGAGGCGGCGCGGTGGCACCAGGACACGGCCGGCCTCACCGAGATCTGGCGGGAAGCCTACGGGCCCGACCCGTCTCCGGAGGCGGTCATGGAGACCGGGATGTGGACCCGCGCCCTCCAGCTCGACGTGGAGTCCGACCTGGCCTACGTGCTGCTGGATCCGCTCGACGTCGGTGCCGACGGCGAGTGGGCCCTGTACGGCTATCGGAGCTGGGCGGCCGAACCGCCGCAACGGTACGCGTCCTTCCGGGAGTTCATGGAGGACATGTACCGGGAGTTCCATCAGCTGTCCGTGTTCCGGAGTGCCCGCGGTGGACGGGTGTTCGCCAACGCGACGACGCGGGCCCTGGACGTCGCCATGGAGGACGCCCGGCGCGACGCGCTGGCGGGGCGGTACGAGCAGGCCGAGACCGCGCTCGCGGAGGCCGCGGAGTTCGGGCGCCCGCGGGCGAAGGCCCTGCGCGACCAGATAGGGCGGCTGCAGGGCCGGACGCAGAGGGCCGACTTCGACGGGCAGGCACTCGACCCCGTGTACGCCCCGGAGCTGCTGGCGTTGCTGGCCGCCGAGCACGTACGGGACGGACGTGACGAGGCCTCGTGGGGGTTCGTGGTGCGGGGCGCCAACGGTGAGGTGAGTGCCCAGGGCGAGGAGTTGCTGCGGCAGATGCGGGACGGGACCTTTCGGTACACGGCGCCGGGCGCCTTCGGGGAGGCCGTCGACCGGGCGCGGGAGCAGGCGCGGTGGGGCGGCACCGACGCGGCCTGGCGCACCCTGCGCGCGGCCCTGCCGGACTGGGAGCCGACCGGTCCCGACCTGCTCGCGCCGCTCGGTCTGCTCGCGGACCCGATCCTCGGGCCGCTGATCACGCCGGAACGCGGACGCGAGTTGCTGGCGACCCCGCGAGCAGGCGAGACGGGCACGGCGCCGGAGCCGACGACCGACGCCGATCCGGGTGGCCTCGCATGGCTCGCCTCCACCGGGTACGAACGCGGCTATCGCTTCGTCCTCGTGAAGGGCGTGACGCCGGACGAGTTGCCCGCCCGGCTGGGGACAGAGGAAAACGGCGGGTTCCACGACCCCGCGGAGCTCCGAGCAGAGCGGATGAGTTTGCGGGGCTCCCGCACCACCTCGTCCTACGACGACAAGGCACGCGTGGCCGTCGGCAGCGCCGGGGAGGGCTGGAGCTTCGCCTTCGACGGGCGGCCGAAAGGCTTCAACGAAACACGGTTCGTCTCACCTGCGGCCGCCGCGTCCCGGACCGGCCGCGCCGTCGTGGTCTGGAGCGCCCCCGGCGGAACGCACGGGCCGACGTCCGACCTCTTCCACCTCTCGTTCGCCGAGAACGGCGAGGAACGGTACGCGTTCACCGTGCGCGGCACCGAGGTCCGGCGGAGCGGCAGCGTGCCGCCGGCCCTCGACCCGCGTCACCTGTTCTCACCGGACGACTTCCCCAGAGAAGGTGAACAGCGGGCGCTGCGGGCCGTCGCCGCCGAATTCGGGGTGACGTTGCCGCGCTTCGCCCTCACCCGGGGACTTCTGCACACGTTCGTCACCAGATCGTGGACACGGCCGCCCGGACCGGGCGAGACATACGTGACCATGACCGTGGGCACGGGGTGAGCGCGCCTCAGAACACCACCAGGGCCCGGCCGCCGCGCCCCGCGAGCATCGCGTCGAAGGCGGCCGGGATGCCGTCCAGGGCGATGCGCTCGGTGACCATGGCGGATAGGTCCAGGCGCCCGGCGCGGATGTGGTCGGCGAGGACGGGGAGGTCGCGGGCGGGGTCGCTGTTGCCGTAGACGCAGCCCGACAGGGTGCGGCCGAAGTGGAAGAGCTCCAGGGCGGAGAAGGAGACCACATCCCCCTTGCCGCCGATGCCGACGACCGTTGTACGGCCGCCCCGCCGGGTGGAGGACCAGGCGGCACGGATGGTCTCGGCGCGTCCGACGCACTCGATGGCGACGTCGGCACCGTGGCCGCCGGTCAGCGTGCGGATGCGTTTCGCGATGTCGTCACCGGCCACCAGGAACTCGGTGGCGCCCGCGGCCCGGGCCAGCTCCTCCTTCGCCGGGGAGACGTCGACGGCGACGATGGTGCCCGCCCCCGCGATCCGGGCCGCCTGGAGGACCGCGAGGCCGACCCCGCCGACGCCGAAGACGGCGACGGACTCGCCGGGGCGGACGGCGGCGGAGTGGTGGACCGCGCCGTAGCCGGTGAGCACGGCGCAGCCCAGCAGGGCGGCCTCGGTGAGCGGGACGCCGTCCGGCAGCGGCAGCACCGCCGAGGCCGCGACCACGGTCTCCTCGGCGAAGGCGGCCGTGCCCAGGCCCGGGTAGAGCTGCTCGCCCCCGGAGGCGAGCTTGGCGTAGGGCGCGGCGGCCGCCGCGCCCGCGTTGGCGCAGAGCCACGGCTCGCCGAGCCCGCAGTAGTGGCAGGCGCCGCAGGAGGGGGCCCAGTTGAGGACCACGAGGTCGCCGGGGGCCACGCCCGTGACGCCCTCGCCGACGGAGACGACCGTGCCCGCGCCCTCGTGGCCGAGGACGGCGGGCGCGGGCTGCCGCAGCGTCCCGTTGGACAGCGACAGGTCGGAGTGGCAGACGCCGGCCGCGGCGAGCCTGACCCGGACCTGGCCGGGGCCGGGTTCGGGCAGCTCGATGTCGGCGATGGCCAAGGGCGCGTTGACGGCGGACAGGACGGCGGCGCGGACCACGGTGTTTTCTCCTGCGCTCAGGGGTTCGGGGGCGTCAGAACTGGAGGGACTTGGTCTGGAGGTACTCGGTCAGACCGTGCGGGCCGAGTTCGCGGCCGACGCCGGACTGCTTGTAACCGCCGAAGGGGGCCACCGGGTTGAAGCGGCCGCCGTTGATGTCGACCTGGCCGGTCTCCATGCGCCGGGCGAAGGCGACGGCCTCGGCCTCTTCGCCGGCCCATACCGCGCCCGCGAGACCGTAGACGGTGCCGTTCGCGATCCGCAGGGCGTCGTCCTCGTCCTCGTACGACAGCATCGACAGGACCGGGCCGAAGATCTCCTCCTGCGCGATCGTCATCTCCGGGGTGACGTCGGCGAAGATCGTGGGGCTGACCCAGTAGCCCAGCGGGCGGGGCGCCTCGGGGCCGCCGGCGACGAGGCGGGCGCCCTCGGCGATGCCCTTCTCGATGTAGCCGCGGACACGCGCCTGCTGCTTGGCGTTGACCACCGGGCCGATGCGCTCGCCGGGGACGTACTTCGCCGCGGCGGCCGCGGCGAGGGCCACGGCCTCCTCGTAGCGGTCTCGGTGGACGAGCATGCGGGTCCAGGCGCTGCAGGTCTGGCCGGTGTTGGACATGACGTTCGCGACGCCGACGTTGACGGCCCTGGCGAGGTCGGCGGTCGGAAGGATGACGTTGGCGGACTTGCCGCCGAGTTCCAGGGCGACCCGCTTGACCGCGGCCCCGGCGGTGGCGGCGATCTGCTTGCCGACGGCCGTGGAGCCGGTGAAGGAGACCAGGTCCACGCCCGCGTGGGCGGCGAGCGCCTGCCCGGCGACCGGGCCGAGGCCGGTGACGAGGTTGAACACCCCGGCGGGCAGGCCCGCTTCGTGGACGGCCTCGGCGAAGAGCTGGGCGACCAGCGGCGTGTCCTCGGCGGGCTTGAGCACGACGGTGCAGCCGGCGGCGAGAGCGGGGGCGACCTTGGCGACGATCTGGTGCAGCGGGTAGTTCCAGGGGGTGATCGCGCCGACGACGCCGACGGGCTCGTGGAAGACCGTGGAGTTGCCGATCCGCTCCTCGAACGCGTGGGTCGCGGCGAGTTGGGCGTACGAACCGGCGACCTTGATCGGGAGGTCGGCGTGGACGGCCTGGGCGAAGGCCAGGGGCGCGCCCAGTTCGGCGGCGACGGTCTCGGCGATCTCGTCGCGGCGGGCGGCGAGCACGTCGCGCAGCGCGGCGATGCGGGCCGCCCGGTCGGCGGGGGCGGTGGCGGCCCAGCCGGGGAAGGCCGTGCGGGCGGCGCGCACCGCGGCGTCCACGTCGTCGGCGGTGCCGGCGGGCACGGCGGCGAACACCTGCTCGTCGGCGGGGTTGACGACGGCGATCGTCTCCGTGCCGGCGGCGGGCCGCCAGTCGCCGTCGATGTACATCCCGTCGTGCGGCTTCATCCCTTGTCCTCCCGGGCGGCGGCGTTGCCTTGGCCCGCCCAAACTAGCGCCGATAGTTTTCTGGTGCCAGGGCGGCACTCCGTGCGGTGGATCACGCGGGGGCGACCTGGACGGGGAAGCCGCCCAGGACGGCCGTGCCCGACAGCGGGTCGAGGAGGCTGCCGTCGAGCAGCTGGTTGAGGTTGGCGCCGGGGGTACGGGCGGCGACCGTGAGCCGGGTGCCGTCCCGGTCGTGTCCCCAGCCGTGCGGCAGGCTCACCACGCCGGGCCGCATCGCGTCCGTGACCTCCACGGGCGCCTCGATCTCGCCGCCCGCGCCCTTGATCCGGGCTGGGGCGGCGTCGGTGAGCCCGAGGCGGGCGGCGTCCTCCGGGTGGACCTGGAGCGTGCAGCGGTTGGTGCCGCCGGTCAGCGCCGGGACGTTGTGCATCCAGCTGTTGTTGGAGCGCAGATGGCGGCGGCCGATGAGGACCAGGCCGTCCCCGGCGCGCCCGGCGACCGACTCCAGCAGCCGGGGGACGTCGGCGGTGACGGGGGCGGGCGCCAGCTCGATCGTGCCGGAGGCGGTCCGCAGGATCTCCGGGACGCGCGGGCGCAGCGGGCCGAGGTCGATGCCGTGCGGCCGGTCCAGCAGCCGCTGGAGCGTGAGGCCCTGCGGGTCGGCGCCGAACGCGTCGCCGTAGGGGCCGAGGCGGAGCATCATGTCGAGCCGCCGCTCGTAGCCCGTACGGCCGGTCAGCTGCCCGGCGAGTTCGCCGGGTTCCCGCCCGTGGACCGGCGAGTGCGGGTCGGCGGTCTCCTTGCCGAGGCGATGGGTGATCGCCTGTTCGTCGACGAGGGCGGGGTCCGCCTCCGCCCCGAGGCCGCCGATGAGGAGGGTGAGACGGGCCAGGATCTCCGGCTCGTCCGGGCGTCCTTCCTCCAGCGGCACCGTGGGCGGGCTGTAGCGGGCGTTGTTGCGCACGGAGAAGTGGGTGAAGGCGAAGTCGTAGTGCGCGCCGCGCGAGGGCGGGGGCGGCGGCAGGACGACGTCCGCGTGGCGGGTGGTCTCGTTGAGGTACGGGTCCACGCTGACCATGAAGTCCAGCCCGGCCAGGGCCCGGTCGAGACGTTCGCCGTCGGGGGCCGACAGGACGGGGTTGCCCGCGATGGTGACCAGGGCGCGGACGCGACCCTCTCCGGGGGTGTCGATCTCCTCGGCGAGCGCGGCGGCGGGCAGTTCGGAGGCGACCTCGGGGTGGCCGGAGACGCGGCTGTGCCAGCGGCCGGTCGCGAAGCCGCGGCCGGGGCGCGGCGGGCGCGGCGCCGGGGCGGTGGGCGGCAGCGGGAACATGGCCCCGCCGGGGCGGTCGAGGTTGCCGGTGAGGATGTTGAGCACGTCGATCAGCCAGCTGGCTACGGTCCCGAAGCGGACGGCGGTGCTGCCAAGACGCCCGTAGACGGCGGCCGTCGGAGCGGCGGCGAGATCTCGGGCGAGCGTCCGGATCTCCGCGGCGGGGACGTCGCAGTGGGCGGCGACGGTCTCGGGCGGGAAGTCGCGTGCGAGCGCGCGGACCTCGTCGACCCCGGTGACGTGCCCGGCCAGCCGGCCGAGGTCGGTCAGCCGCTCCTCGAACAGGACGTGGACGAGGGCGAAGAGCAGGGCGGCGTCGGTGCCGGGGCGCGGGGCGAGGTGCAGGTCGGCGAGTTCGGCGGTGCGGGTGCGCTTCGGGTCGATGACGGTGAGCCTGCCGCCGCGCCGGCGCAGGGCCTTGAGCTTGCCGGGGAAGTCGGCGGCGGTGGCGAGGCTGCCGTTGGAGACCATGGGGTTGCCGCCGATGACGACCAGGTGGTCGGTGCGGTCCAGGTCGGGGACAGGGACGGCCAGCGCGTCGCCGTACATGTGGCCGCAGGCGGCCTGCTTGGGCATCTGGTCCAGGGTGCTGGCGGAGAAGACGTTGCGGGTGCCCAGGGCGCGGACGACCATCGGCGGATACAGGCCGCCCGCGACGGTGTGCACGTTGGGGTTGCCCAGGTAGACCGCGGAGGCGGCACGGCCGTGCTCGGCGAGCACGCCGCCGAGACCGGTGGCCACCGCCTCCCACGCCTCGGCCCAGGTCGCCTCCACGAGCCTGCCCTCGCGCCGCACGAGGGGCGCGGTCAGCCGGTCGGGGTCGCCGTCGACCTCGCCGAAGGCGGCGCCCTTGGGGCAGATGAAGCCCGCGCTGAAGACGTCGTCGCGGTCGCCGCGGGCGCGGGTGACGCGGTCGTCCTCGATCGTCAGCGTCAGGCCGCAGGTGGCCTCGCACAGCGGGCAGATACGCAGAGCGGTACGGCTGCTGGCCATCGGGCCCTCCCGGGTGACCGGAGACTTCCTCGTCCGGCACACCATACCGACCGGTACGCATGTCGGGTAGCGATCCCGCGAGCCCGGCCTCCCCGGGGCGCCTTCAGGTGTCCAGGACGCCGGCGAGGTAGGCCCGCAGGAGTTCCTTGGTCTCGGCTATGAGCACCGCGTCGCCCTCCGGGTCGGTGCGGAAGGCCAGTTTCAGCAGCGCGTCGGCCGCCTCGACACCGACGACGAAGGCGGTGCGCAGCCGCTGCTCACCGGCCGTGACGCCGAGCCGGCCACTGAGCAGCGACCGCAGGCCGTCGGCGAGCTGGTGGTTGGCCTCGTCGTTGGCGGCGGCACCCGGGGCGGGTCCGGCGAAGCTGACGAGGGCGAAACCGGGGACCGTGCGGCGCATGGCGACGTAGTGGTCGACGACGAGGTCGATCAGGCGGCGCCAGTCGCCGACTCCCCCGCCGGGGGCGGGCACCGCCCGGGTTTCGGCGCCGTCGAGCCGGGCGGTGACGCCGGCGAGGTACATCTCCAGGTTGCGGCGGGCCAGCGCGTCGGCCATCGCGCGCTTGTTGGAGAAGAAGCGGTAGACCGAGCCGATCGGGACCCCGGCCCGGGCGGCCACGGCCCGGGTGCTGAGCTCCTCGTACCCACCCTCGTCGAGGACCGCCGCCGCCACGTCGAGGATCCGGGCGAGACGTTCGGCGCTGCGCTGCTGGACGGGGACCCGCCGAAGACCGCTGCCGCTGCCGCTGCTGTGCACGGGACCCATCATGCCGGTCATACCGGTTTTCCACAGGTGCCCGACGACCCCTTGCGGGCCGGATTCCTCTGCTTGACCATAGGAATCGTGACCAGCACTGAGATCAAGGACCTGGAGTACCTTCCGGGCTTCGGCAACGAGCACGTCAGCGAGGCCGTGCCGGGCGCCGTCCCGGTGGGCCGCAATTCCCCGCAGCGCGCCCCGCTCGGGTTGTACGCGGAGCAGCTGAGCGGCACCGCGTTCACCGAGCCGCGGCATCACAACCGCCGCTCGTGGCTCTACCGCATCCGCCCCTCCGCCGCGCATCCGCCCTTCCGGCGGATCGCCGACGGGGCGCTGCGCAGCGCGCCCTTCCAGGAGGCCGAGGCCGATCCCAACCGGCTGCGCTGGAGTCCGCTGCCGATACCGCAGGGCCCGGCGGACTTCGTGGACGGCCTGGTGACCGTCGGCGGGAACGGCGACGTGCTGCGCCGCGAGGGCATCGGCATCCACTGGTATGCCGCCAACCGCTCCATGGACGCCCGGGTGTTCTCGTCCTCCGACGGCGAACTGCTGATCGTGCCGGAGCGCGGCGGGCTGCTGCTGCGGACCGAACTCGGCCTGCTGGCCGCCGAGCCGGGGCACGTCGCGCTGATCCCGCGCGGGGTGCGCTTCCGCGTCGAGCTGCTGGACGCCGACGCGCGCGGCTACGTCTGCGAGAACTACGGGCAGCACTTCCGCCTCCCCGACCTCGGCCCCATCGGGGCGAACGGGCTGGCGCACGCCCGTGACTTCATGGCGCCGGTCGCCGCGTACGAGGACCGCGAGGAGCCGGTGGAGGTGGTCAACAAGTTCGGCGGCAACCTCTGGGCCGCCGAGTACGACCACTCGCCGCTGGACGTCGTCGGCTGGCACGGCAACCTGGTGCCGTACGTGTACGACCTGCACCGCTTCAATGTGCTGGGCTCGGTCAGCTGGGACCACCCCGACCCGTCGATCTACACCGTGCTGACCTCGCCCTCCGACACCCCGGGCCTGGCCAACGCCGACTTCGTGGTCTTCGCGCCGCGCTGGCTGGTCGGCGAGGACACCTTCCGGCCGCCGTACTTCCACCGCAATGTGATGAGCGAGTTCATGGGGCTCGTCGAGGGGGCGTACGACGCCAAGGCCGAGGGCTTCGTGCCCGGCGGCGCCTCGCTGCACAACATGATGTCGGCGCACGGCCCGGACCGGACGACCTTCGACAAGGCCAGCGGCGCGGAGTTGATACCGCAGAAGATCGACGACGGCCTGGCGTTCATGTTCGAGACGCGGTGGCCGGTCGTGCCCACGGCACAGGCGCTGGGGGCGGAGCATCTGCAGCGGGGGTACGACGACGTGTGGCGGGGGCTTGAGCGACACTTCAGGGCATGACGAGCCCCGGCCTCTTCGCCCCCGACTCGCTGGTCCTGAACCGCAAGCTGCCCTTGTGGTACCAGGTCTCGCAGTCGCTGCGCGCCTCGATACTCGGCCGTCGTCCGGACGCCCCGCTGCGGCTGCCGACCGAGGACGTACTGGCGGGGCACTACGGGGTGAGCGTGCTCACCATGCGGCAGGCGCTCAAGGAACTGGAGGAGGAGGGGCTGATCAGCCGGCACCGCCGGCGCGGCACGTTCATCGAGCCGGCGGCGCGGCGCGGAGCCCCGGTCCGGCTGCTGGGCTCGGTCGACGCCATCGTGGCCCAGCAGTCCGGGGAACGTACGAGCGTGCTCGGGCACGGCCCGGAGCCGGTGCCGGCTGAGTACGCCGAGTACTTCCCCGGGGTGGCCGAGACGGTGGCGTACCGCAGGCTGCGGTGCGACGAGACGGGTGAGCCCACCAACTGGGCGGAGAACTTCGTGCTGCCCGAACTGGCGGCCAGGATCGACCTGGCGGACCTGGCCCGCTGGCCGATGACGAAGGTGCTGCGCGACGCCCTGGGGGTACGGATCAGCCGGATCACCGACACCGTGGAGGCCCGCCTCGCCGACCCGGACACCGCGCGCCTGCTGCGGGTGCCGCTGCTCAGCCCGATCCTGCACTACACGGGGGTGACCTACGACGAGTCCGGACGCGCCGTCGACGTCGTGCGCATCCACTACCGCGGGGACCGCTTCTCCTTCACCGTCACGATGGAGGCGCCCTGAGGGGCGTCAGTAGCATGCTCACGGTGAGCGATGAAGCGCCGACGCTGGCAGACCTGATGCCGTGGTCCACCGCACCCCTGCGCCTGGGGCGCTCCTGGGTGCTGGCTCCCGAGGCCGCCACTCTCACCGCCCGATGGGACCGGCTGCTGCGGGCCGAAGGGGCCGAACGCGAGCGCCTGTTCCACCCGTCACGGGCGCGTACGACGCACACCGGCGTCGCCCAGCTGCCGGGGCATCCCGTGTCCACCGCGCGGCTGGAGCGCGAGGACGGCCCCGGCGCCGAGCCGGTGCGGGTGCTGCACGGCCCGTTCGACCAGCAGTGGCTGCTGCCGGACCAGCGGCTGATCGACGCCGCCCGCCCGGAGTTGTGGCGCGTCGCCGACGACACCCATCAGGTGTACGCGGTCGAACTCGCCCGGCTGCCCCAGGTGCCGGGGCCGCCGCTGACGTTCTCGGCGCTGCTGCCCGACGGGCACTCCCCCGCGGGGCGGCCGGGCCGGGTCCGTCCGCTCTTCCGCCGCCCCGGCGGAGTCGACCCCAACCTCGCGCCGGGGCTGCTCGGGCATCTCGCGAAACGGCTGGGCGTGCCGGTCCCGGCCGGCGACGTGCTCGCCTGGATCGCCGTAGCGGGCACCGCCGGCGGGCCGATCGAGGTGCCGCTGACCGCCGACCCGGAACTCTGGGCGGAGGGCGTGGCGCTCGGCCGCCGGCTGCTGTGGCTGCACACGCGGGGCACCCGCTGCGCCGATCCGGAGGCGGAGCGTCCGGCGGGTCATCCCCGGCTGCCGGGCGGCCGGCGGCCGTATGTGCGGGCAGCCCTGCCGGACGCGCCGCGAGAGCCTTTGGCCTGGGACAAGGGGGAAGAGGCGCTGGTGGTCGGGGACGGGCGGATCGCACCGGTGCCCGAGGCGGTCTGGGAGTTCCACGCGGGCGGCACCCGGGTCCTGGAGACCTGGTTCGCACTCCGTACGGAGCCCGGGGCGGCGGGGACGCTGGACGCCGTACGCCCCGCTGCCTGGCCGCGCGCCCGCACGACCGAACTGCTGGAGCTGATCAGCGTCCTCGCGCTGCTGGCGGAGGAGCGGCCGCGCCGCCGCGCCCTGGCCGCGCGGGTGGCCGCGGGCCCCCGCATCGGCGCCGGGGAGTTGCGGGCGGCCCACGTCCTGCCGGTTCCGGAGGCGGCGCGGCGTCCCGCGTCCGTGCTCGATCACCACGAGGAAGGCCCGGACGGGCAGTTCGTCCTGCTCTGACCCGGCCCGTGACCGGACAGGCGAGCCGCGAGCTGCGGACCGTGATGACCTGACGATGTGACCACAAGTCGACATGACAACAGGCCCGGACGGAACACACCGACACGCCGCATGAGACGGCGCGGTGCCGGGACGGTGTGTTCGCCCGAGCCTGTTCGCGTGCGGAGGCGTCAGGGACGCCCTCGGGTCAGCCGCGGCCCCCGAAGAGTGAACGCCGCAGCCGCCGCAGCGGTGCGAACAGCGACACACGGGCTCCGCGGTTGGCGTCCGTCCGCACGTGGTCACGCGAGGTCAGCTCACGCATCAACAGCGTGGCCTCCTCCGCTTCCCGCTGCGGCACGGCCGGGCCCGCGAGCACCGACAAGTGGCGGTCGAGCCGCGCACTGGACGTGCTGCTCCCGCATGTGATGGCAGGCACTCGCGCCCTGCCTCGCATTGCTATCTGATCCATGACACTCCCCACCCATTCGAGGGCACCCGGCACCGGGCAGGGTAACCCTATCGCCCCGTGGCGTCACCTACGCATCCGCGTTACCGGATTCACCTGCCCGTCAAGGGTGTTGACGGTCATGTTCCGATCCCGATGGCCGGCAGCGGCAATCGGGCCATGGGGTCGGCGGTGGGCTGCGGTGATCGGCCACTCGGCTCAATCGTCGCGGTGAAGGCGTACGACCGCCCGCCCCAGCCCGGAGGCCACCGGCGCCCCGGGCGTGTCGCCCGGGCCCGTATCGCCTGCCGCCACGCACCCCGATCGGGCGGCCATGGTGGTGCGCTCCGGGGCGCGCGCCCCTTTCCCGCCGCTGGACGCCGGGTCACTCGGCCGGCGCAGGCTCCCGCCCCCGCCCCGCCCTCCCGCCCGCGCGCCGACTCCGACCTCAACTCCCGGGCGCCAGCGCCCGGTTGCCCCAATATCACGTTACAAACCTGTGACGCAAATTCAGCCCGCTCCGCCAATCCGCTCCACCCCCCGGTCCCGAACCCCTCCCGCAGGACCTCTTCCAAGGGGGAGGGGCCGCACTCGCGAAGGACCGACGCGATGACCGCAGAACTCAGGAACAGGTTCACGGCCCGGATCGGGCGATCCCGTGCGATCGCCCTGATCACGGCGGGCACTCTGGCCGCGGGGGGGCTCGCCGCGGCGGGTGTCACCGTGCTGGCACCGGACGCCGCGGAGGCCTCCAGCCACCGGGAGGCGCCGCTGATCTCGGGCCAGCCGCAGTACGACACCACGGACGTCTACGCGTTCGTCAGCCCCGACCGCCCGGACACCACCACGCTGGTGGCGAACTGGATCCCGTTCGAGGACCCGGCCGGCGGCCCGAACTTCTACAAGTTCGCCAACGACGCCCAGTACGACATCCACATCGACAGCGACGGCGACGCCCAGGGCGACTACCTCTACCGGTGGACGTTCCAGGACCACGTCCGCAACAAGAAGACGTTCCTCTACAACACCGGCCCGGTCACCAGCCTCGACGACCCGGACCTGAACTTCTTCCAGACGTACGACATCGACCTGTTCCGGCTGCACAACCAGCGGGTGGTCGGCCGCCACAAGGTCGCGAACGACGTGCCGGTCGCGCCGTCGAACGTCGGCAAGGCGTCGATGCCGGACTACAACGTCCTGCGGCAGCAGGCCGTCAAGAACCTGGGCCGCGGCACGACGGCCTTCGCCGGCCAGTCCGACGACCCCTTCTTCCTGGATCTGCGGGTCTTCGACCTGCTCTACGGAGGCAATCTCTCCGAGGTCGGCGACGACACCCTCAAGGGCTACAACGTCAACACGATCGCCCTCCAGGTCCCGACCGCCGCGATACGCCAGTCCGCGAAGCAGCCGGTCGTCGGCATCTGGTCCACCACCCAGCGGCGCACCGCGAACGGGGACTGGGCGCAGGTCTCCCGGCTCGGCATGCCGCTGGTCAACGAGGTGGTCAACCCCCTCAAGGACAAGGACAGGTTCAACGCCTCCTCGCCCTGGAACGACGCGCAGTTCCTCAAGAACGTGACCGAGCCCGAGCTGCCCAAGCTCATCGAGGGCATCTACAAGATCAAGGCCCCGGCCACCCCGCGCAACGACCTCGTCCAGGTCTTCCTCACCGGTGTGCCCAAGCTCAACCAGCCGCCGCACGTCCGCCCGTCGGAGATGCTGCGGCTCAACACGGCGATCCCGCCCACCGCACAGCCCAAGCGGCTCGGCGTCCTCGACGGCGACACCGCCGGCTTCCCGAACGGGCGCCGGCTGAGCGACGACGTCGTCGACATCGCCCTGCAGGTGGTCGAGGGCGAACTGGTCGGCGCCAAGAACGACCTCGGGGACGCGGTCAACACCAACGACCAGTCCTTCGGGGCGAGCTTCCCCTATGTCGCCCTGCCGAACTCCGGCTCGGACGGACCGCTGGCCAAGGCGGCGAAGACCGACGGGGCCCGGACCGACGGGGTGACCCAGCTCAACGCCGGCGGTCTGATCCAGGGCCCCGGCGGTGACGACAACACCGTCCTGATCGCCTCCGCCGCCTCCGGCGGCGCGGGTGTGCTGCTCATCGGTGCCGCGCTGGCCTGGTGGCGGATGCGCCGCCGCCCGGTCCGCGCGCGGGCCCACCGGGCCTGACCGCCGGTCCCGCTCCCGGCCGGGGCGTGAGGGGCGTGACTCCCCTCGCCCCGGCCGGGGCTCCCACCCCACCCGAAAGGCAGGCAGCCATGGACGCACCGCCCCTGGGCCGGCTGCGCACCGCCCTCCTCTACACAGCGCTGGCGCTGGGCCTGGCGCTGGCGCTCACCGCGGGTGCGCTGGTGCTCGGCGGCTCCTCCGGCCGCACCGGCGCGGCCGGTGGGCCGGCCGCGGCAGCCGCGCCCGCCGGCGACGCCCCGCTGGACCGGCTCGCGACGGGAGACCTCGCGGGCGGCATCGCGGGGCTGCAGGAACACCTGCGCGCCCAGCCGGAGGACTCCTCCGGCTGGGCGACGCTCGGAGCGGCCTACGTCGAGCAGGCCCGCACCTCCGGCGACCCCACCCGATACCCGCAGGCCGAGGAGGCGCTCGCCCGCTCGCTGCGGATCGCCCCCGACGGCAACGACGCCGCGCTCGCCGGGCAGGCCGCACTCGCCGCCGCCCGCCACGACTTCCGTACCGCGCTCGGCGCCGCCGACCGCGCGCTGCGCACCAACCCCTACAACGAACGCGCCCTCGCGGTCCGGGTGGACGCCCTGGTCGAACTCGGCCACTACGACACCGCGCGGGCCGCCGCCGAGCACGCCGACAAACTGCGCCCCGGCATCCCCGTCTTCACCCGCCTCGCGTACGTGCGTGAGCTGCACGGCGACGCGGCGGGCGCCCGCCGCGTGCTGACCCGCGCCCTGGACTCCGCGAGCACCCCCGGCGACACCGCCTACGTGGCCACGGCGCTGGGCCAGCTGGCGTGGAGCCAGGGGCAGTACGCGGACGCCCTGCGGCAGTACGCCACGGCCCTGCGCGCCTCCCCCGGCTACCTCCCGGCGCTCGAGGGCCGCGGCCGCGCCTACGCCGCGCGCGGCGACCGCGCCAGGGCCGCCCGTGACCTGGCCGAGGTCGTACGCCGCTACCCGCTACCCGCCCAGCTCGCCGAGCTGGGCGAGCTGTACGAGGCGACCGGGCAGCCGGGCAGGGCCCGGGAGCAGTACGCGGTGGTCGGCACCTGGATCGCCCTCGCCAAGGCGAACGGCGTCGCGACGGACCTGGACGCGGCGCTGGTCGCCGCCGACCACGGCGACCCGCGCGAGGCGCTGCGCGCGGCCCGCGCCGAATGGGCGCGCCGGCACACCGTGCACACCGCCGACGCCCTCGCCTGGGCCCTGCACGTCAACGGCCGCGACCGGGAGGCCCTGCCGTACGCGGAGCGCTCCTCCGCGCCCGGCTACCGCAACGCGGCCTTCCTCTACCACCGCGGCGTCATCGAGGCCGCCCTCGGCAGGCGATCGGCCGCCCGCACGGCGCTGGCCGCCGCCCTGCGCCTCAACCCCGGTTTCTCCCCGACCGGCGCCCCCGCCGCCCGCGCGGCCCTCGCCCGCATCGAAGGCATCGAAGGAATCGAAGGAGGCCCGTCATGATCCGGCGCAGGACGGCCGCGGCAGCCGTTGTGGCGGCGGCCGCCGCCGCGCTCGTGGTGCTGCCCGCGGGGCAGGCGCAGGCGCACCCGCTCGGTAACTTCACCGTCAACCGCTACGACGGGCTGATCGTCGCGCCCGGCACCCTGCGCGTCGACCACGTGGAGGACCTGGCGGAGATCCCCGCCGCCCAGGCGGCGCCGGTCATCGACCGGGACGGCGACGGGACCCTGGCGAAGCCCGAGTTGACGGCCTGGGCGCGGGCGCGCTGCGACGCCGCGGCGGACGGCGCGCGGGCCGCGGCGGACGGGCGGAACACTCCCGTCCGGGTGGACGCCGCGAGCGCCGCCGTGCGGCCGGGGCAGGCGGGACTGACGACGCTGCGCGTGGAGTGCCGGCTGACGGCGCCCCTGCCCCGCGCGGATTCGGTCGCGCTGACGTACCGTCCGGCCGACATCGGCACCGGTCCCGGCTGGCGGGAGATCACGGCGCGCGGCGACCGCATGACCGTGGCCGCCGCCGACGTACCCGGCGCGTCGGTGTCGCGGCGGCTGACGGCCTACCCGGGGGACCTGCTGTCCTCCCCCGCCGACGAGCGGTCGGCGCGGCTGCGCGTGACGCCCGGGGGTCCGGCACTGGGCGACGCGGCGGACACCGGGACCACCGCGCCGGGGAGCGGTGTGCTGCCGCGCGGTGCGGACCGCTGGACCCAGGCGCTCACCGGGCTGGTGTCCCGGCACGCGCTCACCCCGGGTTTCGCCGCGCTGGCCCTGCTCACGGCGCTGGCGCTGGGCGCGATGCACGCGCTCGCCCCGGGCCACGGCAAGACGTTGATGGCCGCGGCGGCGGCAGCGGGCGGCCGCCGGTCGCGGCGCGACATGCTCGCCCTCGGCGCTTCGGTGACGGTGACCCACACGCTCGGCGTGTTCGGGCTCGGGCTGCTGGTGACGACGGGCTCGGCGGCGGCGCCCTCGGTCATCGCCTGGCTCGGCATCGCGAGCGGCCTGCTGGTCGCCTTCGCGGGGGCGGCGTTGCTGCGCCGGGCGTGGCGGCTGCGCGGCCGGTCCCACGGGCACAGCCACGGGCACGGGCATGACCACGACCACGGGCACAGCCACAGTCACGACCACCCTCACGCACACACCCCTCACCACCACCCTCACACGGCCGGCGCGGCCGGCGCGACCGCCGTCCTGACCGCCGAGCGACCCGCCCCCGCATCCGCACCGCAAGCCCACCCGCACCCGCACGTCCACGAGGCCCGCCCCACCCTCCGCGGCACGATCCTGCTCGGCTTCGCGGGCGGGCTGGTCCCCAGTCCCTCCGCCGTCGTCGTGCTCGTCGGCGCCGCGGCGCTCGGCCAGGCGTGGTTCGGCTTCCTGCTGGTGCTGGCGTACGGCGCGGGTCTGGCCGCGACGCTCACGGCGGCCGGTTTCGCCGTCGTACGCCTGGGACGCCTGGCCGGCAGGGCATCACTGCGCCAAGGGCTCTTCCGGGGGCGGGCGTTGACGGCGGCGCGTCGCCTGGTGCCGCTGGCGACGGCCTCGGTGGTGCTGGCGCTCGGCTGCGGCCTGGTGCTCAGGGGCGCGGCGGCGACGCTCGGCTGACGCAGGCGGGGGGAGGTTCACGTCGAAAGGGTTCGTCCGAGGGGAAGTTGGGTCATGCTGGACAGCGGGCGCGACGAAGGGGGGAGCCGCCGATGACACGGGTCGTGGCGGAGCGCTACCGGTTGATCGGCGAACTCGGCCGCGGCGGCATGGGCGTGGTCTGGCTCGCCCGTGACGAGCTGCTGGGCCGCGAGGTCGCCGTCAAGGAGGTGATCGCGCCGCCCGGCTTCGACGAGCGGGACACCGAGCGCCTCTACGCGCGGCTGGAGCAGGAGGGCCGCGCCGCCGCCCGGGTGGAGCATCCGAACGTCGTCAAGGTCTACGACGTGGCGATGGCGGACGGCCACCCGTGGATCGTCATGGAGCTGATCCGCGGCCTGACACTGTCCGACGTCCTCGACGCCGAGGGGCCCATGGCACTTCGCAGGGCGGCGGACATCGGGTCCAAGGTGCTGGCCGCGCTGCGCGTGGCGCACGCCGCCGGTGTGCTGCACCGCGACGTCAAGCCCGGCAACGTCCTCATCGGCAACGACGGCCGGGTGGTGCTCACCGACTTCGGCATCGCGATGATCGAGGGCACCTCGGCGCTCACCCGCACCGGCGAGCTGGTCGGCTCGCCCGAGTACCTCGCGCCGGAGCGCGCCCTGGGGCGCCGGCCCGGCCCGGCGTCCGATCTGTGGTCGCTGGGCGTGCTGCTGTACGTCGCGGTGGAGGGCGGTTCGCCCTTCCGGCGCGACACCGCGCTGAGCACGATGCGCGCGGTCGTGGACGAGCCGCTGGCGCCGCCCCGGCGGGCGGGCCCGCTCGGGCCGGTGATCGCGGGACTGCTGCAGAAGGACCCGGCGGCCCGGCTCCCCGCCGCGGAGGCGCAGCGGCAGCTGGACGCCGTGGCGTCCGGGCGCCCGGCGGGACCTGGCCCGGTCGCCGCGGCCTACGCGCCCACCGAGTCGGCCCTGACGGTCACCGCGCCGCAGCCGGCCCGGGAGGACCCGGAGCGGGAGCGCACGCCGGTGCGGACGACGCCCCTCGCCCCGCCCCCGCCTGACGAGACCCAGGACACCGCCACGACAGGGCGGCCCCGGCGGGCGCTCGTCGCCCTGGCCGCAGGAGTGCTCGCGCTAGCGCTGGGGGCGGGCGGAGCGGCCTACGCGCTGCTGAACGACGACACGGGCGGCTCGGCCGGCTCCGGGCAGACGGCCACGACGGGGGGTGTCAACGACGCCGGCGTGACCTCCCCCGCGGTGACGGCGGACGACGACGCCTCCTCGCCGGCCGCCTCCTCCCCGTCCGGCGACGCGAGTTCGGCGTCGCCCACCGGCGGCCACGGCACGGGCTCGGGAACGTCGTCCGGCACGTCGCACACGCCGGTCCGGGTGAACGTCCATGTCTCGGTCAGCGCGGTGCGGGACAGCTACACGGGCGCCTGCCCGCCGCCGGAGGCCGAGGCGCCGGCCTTCTCCGCGGTCGTGACGGTGGATCGGACCCCCGCGACCGTCACCTATCGCTGGCGGACGGGGAGCGGGACCGGCGGGGACTCCGGATGGCGGACGCTCGACTTCCCGGCGGGCGGGGACACCAGCCGTACCGTCGAGCACATCGAGCTGTCGTACCAGCCCGACACCACGCACGAGGACTGGATCGCGGTGGAGATCAGGAGTCCGGTGGCGGTGGAGTCGGAACACGTCGCGTTCACCGTCACCTGCCGGGCGCCGACCGCGACCCCGTCTCCCTCCCCCACGGGCACACCCGCCTCTCCCTGACCCCGGGCAGGGGGCCGGACGGACGTCCGGCCCCCTCCGCCGTGCGCGCCGCCTGGGTCACACGGCCGCGGTGAACACCGGGAGGTAGCCGCCGGACTGACCGGAAGCGGTGGGGTGGTACGACTCGTAGACCGGGAGGGTCAGGTTGTGCAGCCACGCCGGTCCGGCGCAGATCTCGTGGCCGGCGAAGGTGCCGCGGACGTCGCCGAAGGCGAAGCCGTGGTCGGCGGCGCGCTTGGCGGTGACGGTGTCGAGGAGGTCGGCGGCGTCGTTGATGGCCCTGCGCTTGGAGGCGCCGAGGCCGATGCAGGAGGTCCCGAGCTTGTAGAAGTGGGGGTAGCCGACGACGACCACGCGGGCGGCGGGCGCCCGGGAGCCGATGGCGTCGTAGAGCGCGTCCAGGCGGGCCGGGAGCCGATTCTCGATGTAGTCGCGGGCCCGGTCGATCCGCCTCAGGCAGGCGCTGGACGAGTTGAGCAGGCAGGTCGTCATGACGCCGACAAAACCGGCGTCGTTGCCGCCGGCGGTGATGCTGACCAGGGTCGTGGAGGCGTTGAGCGGGCCGAGCTGGCGTTTGATCACATCGGTGGTGTCGGCGCCCGAACAGGCCGTGAAAGAGAACCCGGACGGAGTATGCGCGTTGGCCCACAGGCGCGGGTACGCCCTGAGGCTGCGGTAGCAGCCGCCGCGGGAGTCGTCGTAGCTCCCGGAGCCGACGCCCGCGGCATAGGAGTCGCCGAGGGCCACGTACACGGGGCCCGCGGCGTGTGCCGGGCCGGAGCCGGTCAGGGCGAGTGCGGCGGTGAGGAGGAACGCGGAAGCGGCTGACACGAATCGGGACAGTCTCATGGAACCTCCCTTAGCAGGATCTCCGCCGCATCCTTCGCACCGCGCCGCAAGCCGCCCCCAGGGGTGTCCGCGTACGCACCGCGCTCCCCGTGACCGGCCACCACGTGACGGGCCGTCGGTACTCACGCCGCTTCACGCCACTCCCGGCAGCCCCACACAGCCCCACGCCGAACAAACTGCCGCTCCCCGCCGGGCAGTTCGGGGGAAATCGTCCACCTCCGCCCCACCCGCCACCCGGTCCGGGCACCGCGGCCGCTTCTGGCCCCCACTTCCTTGACGCCCGCGCCCGAATTGAGCGAGATTGAACATCTGCATCCGGCGTTTTGGGGGGCAAAGTCGCCAATGCAACCACCGCACACAGACAACGCATCCGGTCACCCGATCGGCAAGGAATCACTTCCCCTGCTCATGGGCGCCGCCGTGGGAGTCGGCGGAGTAGGCGCGGTGCTCGCGCTCGCGGACATCGCCTCGCCCGTCAGGGCACCCTTCACCTTCTTCTTCCTGCTCGCCGCACCCGCCGCGGCACTCGCCGGCGGGCTGCGCGGCCTCGACCCGCTCAGCCGGGCGGTCGTCGCGGCCGGCGGCACCGTCGTGATCGACCTCCTGGTGGCGCAGGGCATGCTCGCGCTGCACATGTGGTCGGTGCGCGGCGGGGTCGCCGTCGTCGCGGCGGTGAGTGCCGCGCTGTTCCTCGTGCCGCTCGTGCGGCACTCCTATGGCCGGGCCGAGAGAAGGCGGACTCCGTAAAGTGGACATCACCGTTTACCGCCCCGGCGAGCTCACCGCCGCCGACCGGGCGGCGTGGGCACACGTGCAGAGCCAGGCGGTCGCCATGGGCAGCCCGCAGCTCGGCAATCCCTTCCTGTCGCCCGGCTTCACCTTCGCCGTGGCCCACCATCACCGGGGCGTGCGCGTCGCGGTGGTCCGCGAGGAGGGCGAACCGGTCGCCTTCTTCCCGTTCCAGCGCTCGGCGGCCGGCGTGGGCCGGGCCATCGGGCTCGGGCTCTCGGACTGCCAGGGTCTCGTGCACCGGCCGGGCTTCCAGTGGGACGCGCGGGAGCTGCTGCGCGCCTGCGGGCTGGCCGTCTGGGAGTTCGATCACCTGGTGGAGGGCCAGAAGCCCTTCGAGGAGGGCGCGACCGGTACGTACGCCTCACCCGTCATGGACGTCGAACACGGCTACGAGGCGTATCTCGGCCATCTTCGCAGCCACTCGCCCAAGTTCGTGCGCACGACGCTCGCCAAGGAGCGCAAGCTCGGCCGGGACGTCGGCGAGGTGCGCTACGTGCACGACGAGCGGGACGTCGGCGCGCTGCGCACGCTGATGGGGTGGAAGTCGGCGCAGTACCGAAGAACCGGGCGCAGCGACCGCTTCGCACGGCCCTGGATCGTCGACCTGGTGGAGCATCTCTTCCACACCCGCGAGGAGTCCTTCAGCGGCCTGCTGTCGGTGCTCTACGCGGGCGACCGGCCGATCGCCGCCCACTTCGGGATGCGGACGCCGGCGGTGCTGGCCTGCTGGTTCCCGGCGTACGACCCGCAGTTCTCGAAGTACTCGCCGGGGCTCGTGCTCCATCTGCGGATGGCGGAGGGGGCGGCGGCCGACGGGGTGGCCCATCTCGACCTCGGGCGCGGCCACAAGGAGTACAAGGAGTCCCTGAAGACCCGGGACCTGACCGTCTCCGAGGGCTGGGTGACCCGGCCGCACCCGGTGGCGCTCGGCCATCGCGCCCGGCGTGCGCCGGTGCGCGCGCTGCGCAACGCGGTCACGGCGCATCCCGTGCTGCGCGAGCCGGCCGACCGATTCCTCAAGCGTGTGGGGCGGTTGCGCGCCGGTGCACGATAACGGACATTGCGTCACAGTAATGATCAATACGGTCCAAGGGGATTGATCAGTGCCGATCAGGACTGATCACCGCTCATCAGGTCTCACCATGACTCAACTGGACGATTATCCGCCAAATCCATGAAATGGTATTCACTCTCACGAGTCTTGCCATACAGTTCCAACCGTCAATACCGTCGTACATCCACCCGCATCGACCTGTTATGCAAGCGGCTCAAGGGGAGGGCCAGACAGTCGCGACAGGAAGATCGCGGGGCGCGGTAGGGGGGTGCCGTGCTCGGTCACCGGGACGTGTGTGCCGAGCCGCGAGCCGCGCGGCCAGTCACGCATGTCCACTCACCCGGCCCGCCAGCTGTTGGGACCCCGCCATGCCCTGCATGCGCGGATTCCCGGGCGGGGTGAGACAACCCCCCTTTCGAACCGGCACACCAGAGGGCGCCCGGGACGGGCGACCCACCGGACGAGAGGGAAAACAGACTCATGAGCTCGTCTCTGCGCCCGGCAGTCACCGGGCACGCACAGACAACCGCGGTCCTGGCGCCGGACCATTTCACGCCGGTCTCGTCGCACTTGGCGATCGCTCCGCTCGTCAGCGTGGTCATCCCGGCCATGAACGAGGCCCAGAACCTGCCGCACGTCTTCGCCACCCTGCCGTCGTGGATCCACGAAGTGGTCCTCGTCGACGGGAACTCCACCGACGACACCATCGAGGTCGCCCGTGGACTGCGGCCGGACGTCCGGATCGTGCCGCAGACCGGCAAGGGCAAGGGCGACGCCCTGATCAGCGGTTTCGCCGCCTGCACGGGCGAGATCATCGTGATGGTGGACGCCGACGGCTCGGCTGACGGGTCGGAGATCGTCTCCTATGTGTCGGCCCTTGTCGGAGGGGCCGACTTCGCGAAGGGCTCGCGCTTCGCCAACGGCGGCGGCACGGACGACATGACCCCGATCCGCAAGCTCGGCAACCGCGTCCTGTGCGCCGTGGTCAACGCCAAGTTCGGGGCCCGCTACACCGATCTGTGCTACGGCTACAACGCGTTCTGGCGGCACTGCCTGGACAAGATCACGCTGGACTGCACCGGCTTCGAGGTGGAGACCCTGATGAACATCAGAGTCGTCACGGCGGGCCTGAAGGTGCAGGAGATCCCCAGCCACGAGTACGTGCGCATCCACGGTGTCAGCAACCTGCGCGCGGTGCGCGACGGCTTACGGGTGCTGAAGGTCATCGTGCAGGAGAAGAACGAACGCCGCGCCGCACGCCGCAAGGAGGTGCGGTGACCACGCGGACCCCTGTCTCCGTGGTGATCTGCGTCTACACCGAGGACCGCTGGGGCGACATCCTCGCCGCGGTGGCCTCGGTGGAGGCGCAGAGCCTGGCCGCCCACGAGGTGCTGCTGGTCGTCGACCACAACCCCGCGCTCCGCGGGCGGCTGGAGGAGCACTTCGCCGGAACCCCGGTACGGGTGCTCGCCAACGCCGGGCCGCGCGGCCTGTCGGCCGGCCGCAACACCGGGATCGCCGCGTCCACCGGCGAGGCCGTCGCCTTCCTCGACGACGACGCGGTCGCCGAACGGGACTGGCTGCACTGGTTCGTGGACGCCTTCGAGGACCCGCTCGTCATGGGCGTCGGCGGGCGCACCCGCCCGGTCTGGGCCTCCGGAGACCGGCCGCGCTGGTTCCCCGAGGAGTTCGACTGGGTGGTGGGCGCCTCCTACCGGGGCCAGCCGCCCGGCCGGGCCCGGGTGCGCAACGTCCTCGGCGGCAACGCCGCGTTCCGCCGCACCGCCTTCGACATCGCCGGCGGCTTCGCGACCGGCATCGGGCGCGACGGCGACAAACGGCCGCTGGGCTGCGAGGAGACGGAGTTCTGCATCCGGCTCGCGCAGGCCAAGCCCGGCACGCTGCTGCTCATCGACGACCGCGCCGTGATCTGGCACCGCGTCCCGGCCGTCCGGGAGCGCTTCGCCTACTTCCGCACCCGCTGCTACGCCGAGGGCCTGTCCAAGGCGCTGGTCACCCGCAGCGTCGGCACCGAGGCGGGCCTGGCGACCGAACGCCGGTACGCCACACGCGTCCTGCCCGCCGGCGCCGCTCGCGGCCTGCGCGACGCCCTGCGCGGCCGCCCCGGCGGCGCGGGGCGGGCCGGCGCCATCGTCACCGGTGTGGCGACCGCGGCGGCCGGGTATGCCGTCGCCCGACTGCGCACCCGGGGGGAGGCCACGCCGTGAGACCGGCCGTTCCTTCGCCGTCCGTCCACCGCACACCGGGAGGTGCCCTCGCATGACCGAGTCAGACGGACGGCGGGACGGCCCCGTGCCGATCCTGATGTACCACGCCGTCGCCGACACGCCCGCCCGCGCGACCCGGGGCCTTTCCGTGACCCCGGCGGCCTTCGCCGCGCAGATGGCGCTGCTCGGAGACCGCGGCTTCACCCCGCTCGGCACGTCCGCGCTGGCGTCCGCCTGGCGGGAGGGGCGGGCGCTGCCGCGCCGCCCGGTGCTGATCACCTTCGACGACGGCTACGAGGGCGTGCACCGGCACGCCCTCCCCGTCCTCAAGGGCCTCGGCTTCGCCTCGACGCTCTTCGTCTCGACCGGCTGGCTGCGCGGCGAGTACGAGGTGCCGGGCGCGGCGCTGGACACCATGCTCGACTGGGATCAGGTGCGCGAACTACGCGACGCCGGAACCGAGATCGGCGGGCACAGTCACACCCATCCGCAGCTGGACCAACTGGGCGACAAGCGGCTCTGGTTCGAGCTGCTGCGCTGCAGGGAGATCCTCCACGACGAACTGGGCGCGCCACCGGCCTCCTTCGCCTACCCGTACGGCTACTCCACCCGCCGGGTGCGGCAGGCCGTGCGCACGGCCGGCTACGGCTCCGCGCTCGCCGTGGGCAACGCCCTGGCCGACCCGCGTCGCCAGAGCCCCTACGCGCTGGCCCGGGTGACGGTCCGCCGCAACACGGGGATCGAGGAGTTCGAGCGGCTGGTCGAGGGGCGCGCCATCGCCCGCAACTTCGCCGGTGACCGGGTCCTGACCCAGGGGTACTCCCTGGTGCGCAGAGCCCGCAGAGGTGTGCGGAAGGTGCGCGAGAGCGGTGTCTGAGGCGACCACCACGTCAACCACCCCCACGACCACGACCCCGGCCTCGGCCTCGGCCACAACCGGGGAACCGGCTCCCGGGGAGGCGCCCGCCGTCGCGGCGGCGGGCGATCCCTCGGCCGCGTCCGGCGCCGCCAAGCGCGGCGGGAACCAGCTGTTCCGCAACGCCTACGCGCTGATGCTCAACACCGGTGTCTCCGCGGTCCTGGGCCTGGGCTACTGGCTGGTCGCGGCCCGCTACTACAGCGAGGACGCGGTCGGCCAGGGCTCGGCGGCCATCGCCGCCATGAAGTTCCTCGCGGGCCTGACCGCGGTGACCCTCACCGGGGCACTCGCGCGCTTCATCCCGGTGTCCGGCCGGCGCACCGGGCGCCTGATCTTCGGTACGTACGCAGGGAGTTCGGCGATCGTGGCCTTCGCGGCGGCGGTCTTCCTGTTCACCCTGGACTTCTGGGGCCCCTCGTACCGCTTCCTGCACGGCACGGCCAACGGCCTCGGCTTCATCGCGGCGGTCGTCGGCTGGTCGCTGCTGACCTTGCAGGACGGGGTGCTGACCGGGCTGCGCAAGGCAGTGTGGGTGCCGGTCGGCAACACCGTCTTCTCGGCGGCGAAACTGGCGCTGCTGGTGGGCATCGCGGCGGCGGTGCCGACGGCCGGTGTGTTCGTGTCCTGGGTCGCGGCCATCGGCCTGTCGGTGATACCGCTGGGCTGGCTGGTCTTCCGCCGGCTCGCGCCCCGGCACGCCAAGGCCACGCCGGAGACGGCCGAACCGCCGTCGGCCCGTCAGATGGGCCGCTTCGTCGCCGGTGACGCCACCGGCTCGTTCTTCGCGCTCGCCGTGGTGTACCTCGTCCCGGTCCTCGTCGCCTCGCAGATCTCCTCCGCGGACAACGCGTACTTCTACATCACCATGACGATCGGCGGCACGATCGACCTGCTGGCGATCAACATGGGGTCCTCGCTGACCGTCGAGGGCGCCCACGACCCGGGCCGGATCGCCGAGAACTGCCGGGCGGCGCTGCGCCGGATGGCCAAGATCATGGTGCCGATCACGCTCTTCATGGGCGTCTTCGCACCGCAGATCCTCGGCGTCTTCGGGGACGGCTACGCGCAGGAGGGCGCGCCGCTGCTGCGCCTGCTGGCCCTGTGCTCCCTGACCCGGGTGCTGATCGAGGTCTACTTCGGCATCCTGCGGGCGCAGAGCCGCACCGGGCTGCTGGCCTTCCTCCAGGGCCTGCTGTGCCTGCTGGTGCTCGCGCTCACCCTCGCGCTGCTCGGGCCGCTGGGCATCACCGGGGCCGGCTGGGCCGAACTGGGCAGCCTGCTGGTGATCGCGGTGGTCGCCGTCGTCGGGCTGCGGCGGCTGGTCACCGCGCCCGCGGCTCCCGCACAGCCACCCGCCGCGCCGCCGGCGGAGGCTGCCGAGGCGGAGCCGGAGCCCGAGCGGACGGCCGCGGCCGGCGAGGACCTGGAGATCGTCTACGGCACGCGCTGGGCGCGCGCCGCCGCGCTGGACAGCGACACCCTCCAGCTCGGCGTCCACCTGGACTTCGACCACCCCGAGCGGCGCCCCTTCGTGACGCCGCCGCAGGGGACCGCGATCCCGGAACTGCCGTCGCCGCGCGCCGAGAAGTCCCTGGCCCCGGCGACATCGGCGACACCGCCCGCACCAGCCACACCATCGACACCGCCGCCTGCCGAGGCACCCGCGCCACCCGAGAAGGCCACCGGCCGCCGGGCCCGCCTCCTCGAACTCGGCGTCTGGGGACTGCTGCTGTGTGCGCTGGCCCTGTACTGGCTGCCGCTGACCGGCATGGACGACGCCTCGCTCGACGCGATGAACGGCCTCGGCCTGATCTCCGTCCTCCCCGCGGCGACGCTCGCCGGGGCGGCCCTGCTGGTGGTCGCCTTCGCGGCCGGCCTGTGGCTGCGCGCGCCACGCCGGTGGCTGCTGCTGGCGGTCCTGCTGGCGACGGTGGTGTCCCTGCACGCCGTGCCCGCCGTGCTGGAGGAGCAACCGCGGTTCGCCACCGCGTGGCAGCACGCGGGCTTCATCGACTACATCGGCCGGACCGGGGACGCCGCGCCCGACATGGACGCCCGCTTCTCCTGGCCCGGCTTCTTCGCCGCGGTCACCTTCGTCACCCGCGCCATCGGGCTCACGGATCTCACCGAGGTACTGCGCTGGTGGCCGCCGGCCGTGGAACTGCTGTACCTGGCGCCGCTGATGCTGCTGCTGCGCGCCGTGCGCGCCGGGTGGCGGGCGAAGTGGTGCGCGGTGTGGCTGTTCGCGCTGTGCGGCTGGGTGGGGCAGGACTACTTCTCCCCGCAGTCCCTCAACTACCTGATCTACCTGCTCTTCGCGGCGGTGCTCCTGGTCTGGTTCCGGGCCCCGGAGGCGCCGCGCGGCAAGCTGCTGCCCGGTGAGGCCGAGGTGCCCCCGACGGGCCGGACCGACCGGGCGGTGCTGCTGGCCCTGCTGGTGGCGCTGTTCGCGGCGTCGGTGGTGAGCCACCAGCTCACCCCCTTCGTGATGCTGGGCGTGCTGGCCGTGCTCGTGCTCGTCCGGCGGTCGACGCCGCTCGGGCTGCCGCTGCTGTGCGGGGTGCTGCTGATCGGGTGGATCTGCTACCTGGCCGAGCCGTACTGGTCGGGCCACTTCGACGAGCTGTTCGGCGGCATGGGCTCGCTCGGCGGCAATGTGTCCTCCAGCGTCTCCGGCCGCATCGAGGGCGGCAGCACGGTGCACAAGCTGGTGCTGTATGTGCGGATCGCCCTGGCGGGCGGCGTCATGGCGCTCGCGGCCGCCGGCTGGCTGCGCCGCCGCTGGTCCGGGATCAACGACCTGGCGCTCCTGGTGCTGCTGGTCGTGCCGTTCCTGGGCTTCGGCATGCAGTCCTACGGCGGCGAGATGGCCCTGCGCGTGTTCCTGTTCGCCCTGCCGGGGGCCGCCGTGCTGGGCGCGCTCGCGTTCTTCCCCCGGACCTCCTCGGACCGCGGGTGGCGCGGGCCGGCCGCGGCGCTGCTGGCCGGCTGGGTGCTGATGGCGGGCTTCCTGGTGGCCCGCTGGGGCAACGAGCCGTTCGAGCGGGTCCGCACCGGCGAGGTCGCGGCGATGGAGTACGTGTACGCGCACGACAAGCCGACCGCCCGCCTGGTGTGGCTCAGCACCGACCCGGTGAACGACGTGACGCCGAGCCTGCCCTGGAACGCGCGGGACATGGAGCGGGTGACGTATGTGCCGGTCCTCGCCCCGCGCGATCCGGTGCTGGTCGATCCACTGGTCGAGGCGCTCCAGGACGAGGGGCCGAACTCGTACCTGATGGTCTCGCGCGGTCAGGACGCCTATCTGCAGCTGGACGCCGGATTCTCCCGGACCTGGCCCGACAGGCTGATGCGCTCCCTCGACGCGCGCACCGAGCTGCGGCCGGTGCTGCGCAACGAGGACGCGACCGTCTACGAGCTGCGCGAGCAGCCGGCGGACCGGGCGGCGGAGGAACCGCGGCCCGGGCGGGTCTTCCCCGTTGTGACATGGAACACCTGGACGGCGGTGGGTGTGCTCGCCGCGGTCTCGCTGCTGGTGCTGCTCGGCGCCCGCGAGCTGGCCCGGATCGTCCTGCCGGAGGCCAGGCGGCGGCGCGGTATGCGCTGGTCGCTGGTGGCGGCCGCACCACTGCTGCTGGTGTTCCTGGCGGCGACGGCGATCCGGTTCCTGACCCTGAGCTGACCGCCCGCCTCGGCGCCCCGGGAACACCGCGTCGCCACGCGGCGTTCCCGGGGCCAAGGACCAAGGAGGTGCGGGCAATGGCGCACAACGAGAACGAGACGACCCCGCAGGCCACGGCAGCGGCCCCGGACGTGGCGGCGCAGGCCCGGCGGGCCCGCTTCGGCCGGCTGCCGGAACGCGTCCGCCCGCAGGACACGTCCCCCGGGGTGCGGGCCACGGTCCACGACCCGGACCGCGACGTCTACAACCCCGACGAGTGGCTGGTCCGCAACGTCGTGTGATGCCCGCCGGACCGCCGAAGCCCTTTCTAGCCGCGGTCCAGCCAGCGCAGCCCGTAGGCGGGCAACGCGAAGGAGCGGCCGTCCACCTTCGCCCGGATCGGGCGGCCGAGGACGTTGACGACGAGCACCGCCTTGTCGTCGGCGAGCACCCGCACATTGGGCCGGTCGTCCTCGGCGACGGACACCGTGCGGAAGCGCGTGCCCGGCGGGAACGCGGCGGCGAAGCGGCGCAGGAGGTCCATCATGGGCAGCTGCTCGCCGCCGCCGGACGACAGCTCGGTGCTGGTCCACAGGCACCCCGGGCACGACCTGCCGCGCTCCTGGGGATTCCAGTAGAAGGCCGCGTCGGCGCCGCCGCGGGCGAGCTCCATCATGGCGGCGGCCTGGACGGCGGTGCGGTGGTGTTCGTCCCAGCCGGTCGGCTTCCCGTCCGGTTCGACGTACCACTCGGCCCACCACAGGGGCAGGCCGCCGCTGCGCTGCTTGAGCCAGCGGCCGACGGCGGCGAACTTCTCGGTGGCGGCGAACTCGTCGGGAACCAGGGAGTCGTCGCGGTTGGTGCTGGAGCCGTCGGCGACGAGGAAGTCCGCGCCGGCCTTGTGGCGCAGCCAGTAGTCGACGGCGTCCAGGGCGCGCCGGTCGGCCGCGCCCCAGGGGCCCTTGAGGGTGTCGGAGGCGTCGCCGTTGCCGTCGTCGCCGGGGGCGAAGCTGTCCATGACGAGGTACGGGCCGCCGACGAGATTGTCCGGATCCACCTTCTTCAGGGCCTTGTACACGCGGTTGTACAGGTCGGTGTAGCCCTCGTAGTCCCAGCGCCGCTCGCCGTCGTTCCAGAAGCCCTTGAACTCGTTCCAGACGATGAAGTGCCGCACGTCCGGATAGCGGCGGGCTACCGTGGCGGCGAGCGCCGCGAAGTCGTCGAAGTGGTCAGGGTCGGGGGCGACCTCCAGCCGGGACCAGTCGGTCCCGGCGCCCGGCGCGCCGCCCTTCATCCAGTCGGGGGCGCAGCACAGCGTGATCACGGGGGTGCCGCCGCTGGCCCGGATGAGGTCGACGCGGTCGTCGAGTTCGCCGAAGTCGTACTTCCCCGGGGACGGTTCGGGATTGTCGGCGCCCCAGCCCATGATGGCCTGGTCCTGGGGCAGCGACCGTTCGGCGAGCAGCCCGGCCGCGGCCCGCTTGGCCGGGCGTTCTCCGTGGTCGGCGCTGTACTCGGTGTGGGTCAGGCCGAATCCCAGCTCGGCCGAGGGCTTCCCGGTGGGCGTGGCGGACGGGCTGTGCACCCCGGCACCCGGCCCCGCGCCGCCGGGCGCGCCGTCGCCCGTACCGCCCCGCAGGTCGCACGTCGTCAGCAGCAGCGCCAGCGCGACCACACCGATCCCCAGAAGCGCGGTGATGCCTCGCCGCCCCGCCCCCGGTACCTTCGTACGCACGTCCCCATGGCGTCCCATCACCAGCCAGGGTAACCGCCGCGTTGCCCGGATCGGGCGGGTTTCACCGGGGGTTCGGCGGGATTGCGCCGCTCCGCGAAAACCCTGTGCGCACGCGGAGCCCGTGCCGGATCATGAGCGTCATGCCCGACGCAACGCCCCCGCATCGCGCCCTGTCCATCCGGCTCGGCATGAACGACGACGACTCGCCGTCCGACGCCATCGACGCCCTGTTCCTCAGCCGCTTCGTCACCGGCGAGCAGCCGTACTCGCGCGGCTCCTCCGTGGAGCGCGTGAAGTCGGGGCTGACCCTGCTGCCGGCCGGGGCCGAGGTGCTGCGCGCGGCGCGCGACAAGGACCGCGGCGCCACCCTCGCCGAGGGCGAGGGCTGGACGATCCTGGTCTCCCGCTGGCACCACCGCGCGGACGTGACGGTGACCGCCGTGAGCGAGGAACTCGCGGGGCGCGTGCTGGCCGAGGCCGTGAAGGACGCCGAGGACCAGCCGGAACCGCAGCCCGACGACGTCACCATGGGCTTCTGGTACGTGGCGCCGCGCCGCGGGCCGCACCGCATCACCCGTCAGATCAGCGCCGCGCCCTGGGACGACGTCCGGGGCAACTACACCGCGCCGGTGGCCGAGGCCGTGGACGGGCTGATGAAGCTCACCGCGGACGACGTCAGCGGACGCCTGCTGCTCCTCCACGGCCCGCCGGGCACCGGCAAGACCTCCGCGCTGCGCACCCTGGCCCGCGCGTGGCGGGACTGGTGCCAGGTCGACTGCGTGCTCGACCCCGAGGTGCTCTTCAACGACGTGGGCTATCTGATGGAGATCGCCATCGGCGAGGACGACTCCGAGGGGCCCGGCCGCTGGCGGCTGCTGCTCCTGGAGGACTGCGACGAGCTCATCCGCGGCCAGGCCAAGCACCAGACGGGCCAGGCGCTCTCGCGGCTGCTCAACCTCACCGACGGGCTGCTCGGCCAGGGCCGCAACGTCCTGGTCGGCATCACCACCAACGAGGACCTGGAGCGGCTGCACCCCGCGGTGGTCCGTCCCGGACGCTGCCTGGCCCGCATCGAGGTCGGCCCGCTGACCCGCGCCGAGGCCACCAACTGGCTCGGTACGTCCGAGGGCGTCGGCCGCGAGGGCGCCACCCTGGCGGAGCTGTACGCGCTGCGCCGCGGCGCGTCCTCCAGCACCGGCCCCGTGCTCCCCGCCCAGACCCCGGCCTCCTCCTCGGGCGGCCTCTACCTCTGATGCCCGGGGGTCCCCCCAGCGAAGCGAGGGGGAAGATACGGTCCCGCACCGGGGCCGAACTGCGGCGCAGCCGCCGCCCCCGGGCTCACAGCTGCTGGGACCACCTGTACGCGGCGCCGTTGTGGCCGCTGCACGGCGCGAACCTGGGCACGCTGCTGCGCACGTGCGACGCGGTCGGGGCGTGCCTGGTCGTCCCGCGCTTCCCCTGGGTGCCGGAGGCGCTGGCCCGCGGCAACACGCTGCGGCGCCCTCCGTGCGTGCACTGGACCGGCGACCCGCTGGGCCGGCTCCAGCGGCAGCGCGAGCGCGGGTCGCACGTCGTGGGGGTCGAACCGGCCGACGAGGCCGTACGGCTGGCGGACCTGCCGGCCGCGCGGCGCACCACGGTCGTCGTCCTGGGACACGAGCAGCACGGCATCCCGCCCGAGGCACTGGACCTGCTCGACCTCGCCGTCGAGATCCCGATGGTGGGGACGGGGGCCAGCCTCAACGTCGCGGTCGCGGGCTCGCTGGCGCTGTACAAGCTGGCCGGGCTGCTGTGAGCGGGCCCGCGCGCTACGCCTCGTACGCGGCGCGCAGCGCGTCCCGCACGGCGGCCTCGGCGGCGCCGCGGTCCAGGCCGAGACGGTGGGCGCGCTCGGCGTAGGCGGACGCGGCGGCTGCCGCCTCCCGGTCCGCGGCGTCGCCGGCGGCCGCGACGAACGTGCCGTTGCGACCGCGGGTCTCGATCACGCCGTCCGACTCCAGGGCGCGGTACGCCTTGGCCACGGTGTTGGCGGCCAGGCCGAGTTCGTCGGCGAGGCCGCGCACCGTCGGCAGCCGGTAGCCGACCGGGAGGGCTCCGGAGTGGGCTTGGCCGGCGATCTGGGCGCGCAGCTGCTCGAACGGCGCGGCGGCCGCGTTCGGACGGATGACGATCTTCAGGCTCACTTTGGTTCGCTCTCCCGGCGGGTCACGGCACGGCGTTTGTCGCAGCCATTGTGCTGCAGCCGCTCGGCCGCAGCGCGACGGCACGGCCGGGGGCGTCGGGGTCGTGGACGATGGTGTCGCCGGGCTCGTGCAGATGCAGCACGAAGCGTTCGCCCGCGCGGTACGCGTCCAGGCCTGCCCTGCAGTACGCGACCATGTCGTCCGGCAGCGCGTCGAGCGGGAACCAGCCGAGCTCCGAGCACTTGTCGGGCTCGCGGTTGACCGGCTCCGGGCCAGTCCCGTCCGCGACGAAGAACCAGCCGATGCGGGCGTCCCCACCGGGCGCGCGGTGCTGCATGACCAGCGCGACGGAGACGTCCTCGGGGCTCAGCGCGACACCCACCTCCTCGTAGGCCTCGCGGATCACCGCCTCCCGGACGTCCTCGCCGGCCTCGACGTGGCCGGACGGCGCGTGCAGCAGGCCGTCGGCGTAACCGGTGTTGACCCGGCGGCCGAGCAGCACACGGTCACCGCGCCGCAGGATCAGATGGACGTCGACGATCTCGCTGTGGCGCCGGGGCGGAGCGACCCGCACGACGGCCGCGTAACGCTCGTCCCGGACCGGGCGGCCCCACAGGGCGGTGTCGTGGGCGAGCTGCTCGATCTCCGTGTGCGCGGCGAACGGGCGCACCATGGCGGCGAGTTCGGCCGCCGAGATGCCCACCGGCGCCGCCTCGCCCCAGCGCCCCTCGACCAGCACGATGCGCCCGCCGCGCCGCAGCAGCCCGGCCCAGCGGCGCAGCGACGCCACGGGATCGGGCAGCGCCCACAGCATGTGCCGCACCAGCACCACGTCGAACCGCCCCGCCGCCACGGGAGGCTGCACCGCGTCGCCCACGACCACCCGCGCGTCCGTCCCCGCCAGCTTCGCCCGGGCCAGGGCCACCATGCGCGGCGACCGGTCCACCCCGGTCACCCGGTGGCCCCGCTCCGCCGCCAGCGCGGCGAGACTTCCCGTCCCGCACCCCAGGTCCAGCACGTCCGCCGGCGTGTCCGGCAGCCACCCCTTCAACCGCCCCGCCCACGCCTCCCGCACCGCCGGCTCACGCAGCCCGTGGTCCGGCTCCTCGTCGAATCGGTCCGCCGCGGCGTCCCAGTACTCCCCGCTCTTTTCGTCCACCCGCCGATCCTGCCACCCCCCACTGACACCGCCCCGGCGGCGACCGGGACGCCCGCGCGATGCCGTGCGTCACCCCACAAACACCCGGCTGGTGCAGGTGCTTCTGGACGAGGAGTCGCAGGCGGTATCGCTGCGCTTCAGCGGGCCGGCCATGCTGCGCGGCATCGCCACCGCCGTCCCGGAGACGGACTGGGGGCCCCTGTGACACCGAGGGGCCGGGCGGCCGCACCCTGATCGACGCGCACCCCAACGCACGGGCCCCGCGCGGAGAGGACGACGCCGTACCGCTGACGCGCGGCGCCCGGACCGGCACGCTCGTCCCCGTGCCGTCCGGACCCGCACCGCGCGCAGCCGTGGCAGTCGCCGCGCGACCGGCCCGCGATACACGGAAGGTCCTTAAAGCTCCCCGCGGGGACGCGGGTCAGCCCAGGCCCAGGTCGCGGTAGCGGGTGCGGCGGGCGGTGAGGCGGGAGGCGCGGGGGAGGGCGCGGAGGGCGGCGAGTTCGGCGCCGAGGATCGTGCCGAGGCGGGTGAGGAAGGCTTCGGGGGCGTCCCCCGCGTCCTCTTGACCGGACGCCTCCTCGACGACGCGGTCGACGATGCCGCGCGCGAGCAGGTCGGCGGAGCGTACGCCCTGGCGGGCGGCGACCTCGTCGGCCCGCTCGGTCGTCCGGTACAGGATGGCGGAGGCGCCCTCGGGCGGCAGCGGGGAGAGCCACGCGTGGCGGGCGGCCAGCACCCGGTCCGCGGGCAGGAGCGCGAGGGCGCCGCCGCCCGCGCCCTGGCCGAGGAGGAGGCAGAGCGTGGGCGCGGGGAGGGTCATCAGGTCCGCGAGGGAGCGGGCGATCTCGCCGGCGAGGCCGCCCTCCTCGGCCTCCCGGGACAGCGCGGCGCCGGCCGTGTCGACGACGGAGAGCAGGGGCAGGTCCAGTTCCGCCGCGATGCGCATGCCGCGGCGGGCCATCCGCAGTCCGGCGGGGCCGAGTGCGGGGGGCCGTCCGTCGTCGGTCTCGCGCCGGTCGTGGCCGAGGACGACGCACGGGGTGCCGCCGATCCGGGCGAGCGCGAGCAGGAGCCCGGGGTCCCGTTCCCCCGCGCCGGTGCCGCTCAGCGGTGTCACGTCCTGGCCGGCCACCGCCAGCAGGGCCCGCAGTCCGGGGCGTTCGGGCCGCCGGGAGCGGCGGATCGACTCCGCCGCCGGCACCTCCACGGCCGTGGCGTCATTCCCCGGGTCCGCGGCCACCGCAGGGACGGCGACGTCGCCGCACAGCACCGCCAGCGTCCGCGCCGTCGCCCCGGCGAGCTGCGCGAGCGGCACAACGGCGTCCACGATGCCGTTGGCCAGCAGGTTCTCCGCGACCTGGACCCCGGGCGGGAACGGCTCGCCGTACAGGGCCTCGTGCACGCGGGGGCCCAGGAAGCCGATCAGCGCGCCGGGTTCGGCGGCGGTGACATGGCCGAGCGAGCCCCAGGAGGCGAAGACCCCGCCCGTGGTGGGGTGGCGCAGGTGGACCAGGTACGGCAGTCCCGCCGCCTTGTGGTCGGTGATGGCCGCGGCCACCTTCACCATCTGGAGGAACGCGATGGTGCCCTCCTGCATGCGCGTCCCGCCCGACGCCGGCGAGGCCAGCAGCGGCAGCCGTTCGCGGGTGGCCCGCTCGATCGCCCGTACCAGCCGCTCCCCGGCGGCCACGCCGATCGACCCGCCGAGGAACTCGAACTCGCTTGCCACGACCGCCACCCGCCGGCCCCGTACGTCGCCCTCACCGGTGACCACCGACTCGTCCAGCCCGGTCCGGGCGCGGGCCCTGGCGAGGTCGGCCCGGTACTCCTCGCCGTCCAGGTACGGCGGCAGCGGCGGCAGCGGGGCGTCCCAGCCGCGCCAGGTTCCGGGGTCGACGACGCTGTCGACGAGCCGACGGGAGGCGGGGCGGCGGGGCGGTTCGGTCATGAGGACACCCTGCCATCCCCCCGGGGCATCGGCCCGCAGGTCAACACACCGTTGTGGAGCGGCACTCGGGGCGCGCGCGAGCGCCGGCAGGCGCGCCGGGGTCACTCGTGTGGCGCAAGTCCATCGCATGCCGGCCGTCGTTGTGGGGATGTGGCTACAGTCAATCCCCAGAGCGCGCCTGAGGCGTCGTCCGGGAGCGCGACCCCCCGGACCGTCCCGGCGTCCGTCCGCCGCACGCACCCCCCGCGCACCTCGCCCGGCTTCCTCCTCGGGGAGTGGGTCTTCATCCCGCGGACCGAGCACTTCCTCGGCAGCTCCTCGGACGCCTACATCGAGCGCGGCGACGAGCGGGTCCCCCTCGTCCACTGCTCCTCGGAGCTGGAGCAGTTCACGAGGGAGATGGCCGGGATCGAGGGGGACTTCACCCGCCGCTGCTCCGGCATCGACCCGGCGGCGCCGTACTGAGGGGCCGACATCCCCTCCCGCCTGCCCGCTTCTCCTGCTCCTTTTATCCCCACGCCCGGCCCCGACAGGAATTCCTTCATGCCGCCTTTGCAGGACCGTTTCCGCCCTGAGAATGGTCTGCCGTACGAGGATCATCTCCACGGTCCCACCATTTACAGCCCCCGCCAGTCCGCCGACGACACCTCGGGGCACGGGATCTTCTCCGCCCCGGACTTCGATGTCCTCAACGGGGCATGGGCGTCCGAGGAGGAACTGGCGCAGCTGCTCGACCAGTCCGGTTCGGATGAGGAAGAGGACGTCTTCCAGCACTCCCCGGACACCGCGACGCACGAACTCCCGCTCACACGGCGCCGCCACCGCAAGATCCGCCGGGCCGCGCTGCGGCGCCGGCTGACGCGGACCCAGACCCTCAGCTTCGTCGCCGCGGCGCTGGCGGCGACCATCGTGGCCATGGTGAGCGTGCTCGGCGGGATGATCGCGCACGACCCGCTGCGGAACATCGCCTCCGCCGATGGGTCCGCGGGCCTGGCCGACTGGTGGCCGCTGCTGGTGTACGGCCCCTGGATGGTGGCCTCGCTGTCGATCCTGCGCGCCGCCCTGCACCAGCGCCGTGCCCCCCATTCGTGGGCGGTCGTGCTGCTCTTCTCGGCGTTCGCCATCCTCTTCTGCATCGCCTGCGCCCCCAGGACGATCACGAACTGGACCGTCGCGGCCCTCCCCGCCATCGCGGCCCTGTCCTGCTTCCATCAGCTCGTCCGGCAGATCACCCTCACCAGGCCCCCGCGGCGCACCCCGCGCGGCCGCCGGCACTCCTGAACCGCCTCCGCGAACCCGGCGGAGACCGGAGGCAGCAGCACCGGGACGGCCTGGCCGGCGGCCGCGGGGGCCGCGGCCGTGTCGCTCGGCGCTTCGGTGCTGCTGCTCATGGCGCGCGGACCGGGTTCGGACCGGGATCAGACCGGGATCAGACCGGGATCAGCTGAAGACGTCCGTGCAGTCGGTCCGGGTGGCGTGCGCCGGGTCGAGGGCGTTGGCCGTCTCGTGGAAGGCGATGCGGTCGGTCAGCCCGATGAAGACGTGCTCGGACAGGTCGAGCGAGCACAGGTCCTGGAGCACCACGTTGCGGACGTCGGGTCCGGACAGGAACTGCGAGGTGTACGGCGTGACGACCTCGTCGTACCTGGTCGCGATGACCGTGTAGTGGACGCCGGGAAGGGTGTCGCCCCCGGCGTTCAGCTTGGTCAGGAAGGCCGATCCGGCCATCTGGTCCGTGAGGCCCTGGGGTGCGAGGTGGTCGATGGCCTCGGCCGCCCCCGGGAAGTACGGCAGCAGTTTGAGCAGTCCGTTGAGGTCGGTGCCGTGGTTGTCGGGGGCGAGCCCGACGAGCGCGTTCACCTTTGCGGCGCCGCCCAGGAACTTCATGTAGTAGCGCGGCATCATGCCGCCCTGGGAGTGCCCGACGATGTCGACCTTGCCCGCGCCGGTGGTCGCGAGGACCCGGTCGACGTAGTCGGCGAGCTGCTGGGAGGACGCGGTGATGGAGCCGAGCCCGTAGAAGACGGGGACGCCGGGCAGTTGGCCGTAGTCGAGGGAGAAGACGCAGTAGCCTCGCGCGACGAGGTACGGGGCGAGGCCGAGCCAGTTGTCGATGGAGTTGCCGAAGGTGCCGTGGACCAGGACGACCGGGCGCGGGTGGGCGGCGGAGGGCCTGCAGGACCAGTTGTTCCAGCCGCTGCTCGGGGCCGCGGCGGCACTCGCGGCACTCGTGGCGGTCTTGGCGGAAGCGGAGGCGGAGGCGGCGCCGGCCAGGACGGGCGTGACGGTGAGGGCCGCGGTGAGGGTCAGTGCGGAGAGGAGCCGGAGCGCTTTCGTCCGTCTGAAGTGCAGCATCGAGCGATCTCCTCGCAGGTGGGGGAAAAGCAGTGGGGGACCGTTCCCTGACGACCTGTGATCCGGATCACAAGAGTGCTGAGCTTCCGTCAATTTACGCACGGGTAACAAAAACCGGCCAGCTACCGGTCGGTAACGAATTCATCACGCTGCCTTCATGGCGCTGTGATAAGGGAACTCACGCGGCGTCACCCCACCCCTGGTCAGCTCGGGTGCGCGGCCGGACGGCTCGGCGGGGATCGGTCCGCCGGCACGCGCCGCCCGCTCGACGCACCCCGCCCCGTTTCGTGTACGAACGGTGTCGGGTGGTCCTCGTGGCGCGGCGGGCGCGTCGCCCATCGGGCAGGGCCGCGGGAGGCTACACCTGATCCGGTCCACCAAGCGGCCGGCCATCCTGGGAGCGGATCATGGGCGTCGTCGAAACACTGACCGGCCGGCGGACTTCGCGGCGAACGGCTTCTCGCCGGAGCTGCGCCTGATGCCCTCGCTGAAGACGATGGTCATCGGCTGTGTGGACCCGCGCGTCGACCCGAACGCGGTCCTGGGGATCGCTCCGGGAGAGGTCGGCACCCTCCGCAACGTCGGCGGTCGCGTCACCCCCGGGCTGCTGAGGGAGATGGTGATGCTCCGTGAGGTGGTGCGGGCCGGTGGGGGTGACCTCGGTCCCGGCTGGGAGATCGTCGTCCTCCACCACACGGACTGCGGGATCACCCGTCTTGAGGGCAGGCCGGAGCTGCTGTCCGGCTTCTTCGAGGTCGACCGGGACCGGCCGGCCGGGCAGGCGGTCGGTGACCCCCGGGCAGCGGTCGCCCATGACGTCGCCGTCCTGCGCGCCGACACCCGCCTGCCGGGCCTGCGCGCCTCCGGGCTGGTGTACGACGTGGCGACCGGGCTCGTGGAAAGCGTCGTCGCGCCGTAGCCGCCCCGCCCTCCGCCGCGCGCCCTACGAGGCCTTGCGGAACGTGGCGGCCGGACGCACCGCGCCGAAGCCGAACCGGGCGTTCACCCGGTCCACGGCCGCCTCCGCCGTCAGGTGCGACGCGCGCATCGGGTCCAGCGAGAGCTGCCGGGCCACGCGCTCGACGCCGGTGAGGTCCTCGGCGCGCAGCCCCATGCCGGCCAGGCGCGCCCGCTGCAGGCCGGCCGAGTCCATCAACTGGTAGGCCAGGGTCCGCAGATCCTCCTCGTGCGCGGACGGCTCCACCAGCCGCCGGGTCTTCTCCCAGCGCCCGCCGCCGGTGAACCGCAGCGTCAGGGACAGGGACCCGGCGACCTGCCGGCGGCCGCGCAGCATCGCCCCCAGCCGCACCACCAGGTCGAGGAGCGCGGCCCGTACGAGAGGACCGTCGAGCTCGTGCCGGGTGAAGCGGTGCGTCGCACCGGCCGACGGCGGCAGGTCCTTGGGGGCGACGGGGCGGGGGTCCGTGCCGCGCGCCCGTTCCGCGGCCAGCCGGCCCGCGCGCCGGCCGAGGATCCGTTCGACGACGCCCGGCGACACCGCGGCGACCGCCCCGATGGTGTGCAGCCCGTATGTGCGCAGCGCCTCGGCCTGTTTGGGGCCGATGCCGTGCAGCGCCTCGACCGGCAGCGGCGCCAGGAAGGCGTCCGCCGTGCCCTCGGGCACGGTCAGGACGCCGCCCGGTCCCGCCACGCGGTCCGAGGCCGTCGCCGCCACCGCCCATGTCTCCGCGACCCCGATCCGCAGGTCCGTGGCCAGCCGGGCCATCGCGCGCAGCCGTACCAGCCCCGCGATCCGTTCGGCGTCGGCGTCGAAGTACCGCTGCGCGCCCCGCGCCTGCACCAGCGCCGCCCGGGGCGGAACGGCCTGGACGACGGGGGAGAACTCGCGCAGCAGATCCAGCACCGCCCGGTAGCCCTCCTCGGGCAGGGACGGAGCGCAGCGCACATGCAGGATGCTCGCCGCGCCGCCGGGCCGGGGGGTGTCGCGCCGGAAGGTGCCGTCGTACGTCATCGTCCCGCGCTCCCCGGGCTGGAGTGCCAGAGCTTGCGGCCGGTGGGGACGCCCTCGCCGGCGGGGCGCAGGTCGGCCCACGGGTGCATCTCGTAGCCGGTGGACATCCGGACCCGGCGGCCCTCGGGCGGCGCGGCGGGGAGGACCACGGGCTCGTCCGGGGTCTCTCCCAAGGTCTCGGCCAGCCGGGCCGCGACCGCCTCCAGGCCGCCCTGCCCGCGCAGTTCGACGAGTTCGGCGAGGTTCCAGGCGGCGGCGCCGACGACGGACAGGCTCTGCGGGCCGCGGCGCTGGACCACCCCGCGGACCAGCAGCAGCCAGGAGTGGAAGACGGTGTGCGCGCAGGCCTCGTGGCTGTCGTCGAAGAAGGCGAGGTCGACCAGGCCGGTGCCGTCGTCGAGGGTGGTGAAGATGACCCGGCGCCCGGAGCGGATGGGCGGGGTCTGGGTGGCCGCTTTGGCGCCGGCGACCAGGACGGTCTCGCCGTGCCGCACCTCGCGCAACCGGTTCGCCGGGATCGCGCCCAGCTCCTCCAGGAAGGCGAGGTGGTCGTCCATCAGATGCCGGGAGGCGTCCATGCCGAGCACGTCGAGCTCGGCGCCGAGCCGTTCACCGGCGTCCATGTCGGGCAGGCCGGCCGGCGGGGACGCCGCCGCCTCTCCCCCGGTGAGGGCGAGTTGCCCGTCGTACGCGGAGGCGCGGCCCTGCCGGTGCAGCTCGGCGACCTGGAGCAGCAGGTCGCGGCGGTTGCCGCCGAACGCGTCCAGCGCGCCGACCTGCACCAGCCGTTCGGCCACGGCCCGGCCCGGACGGGCGCGTTCCCACAGGTCCTGGAGCGAGGTGTAGGGCTGCCCGGCGGTGATCCGGGCGACCTCGGCCTCGCTGATACCGTGCACCTCCGACAGGGCGAGCCGCAGTCCCCACACCCCGGCACCGCCTTCCCCACCCCCCTCATCGGACACCAGTTCGATTCGATAGGCCGCGCCCGACCGGCTGACGTCCAGCGGCAGCACCGGCACCCCGCGCCGCCGGGCGTCCGCGAGCAGCAGCCGCTTGGGGTACATCCCCGGGTCGTGGGTGAGCACCCCGGCGTAGAAGGCCGCCGGATGGTGCGCCTTGAGCCAGGCCGACTGATAGGTGGGCACGGCGAAGGCGACGGCGTGCGCCTTGCAGAAGCCGTACGCGCCGAAGGCCGAGACGATCTCCCAGGTGTGCCGGACGACCTCGCGGGGGTAACCGCGCTCCCGTGCCCGGGCCGCGAACCAGGCCCGCACCCGGCCCTGCCGCGTCTCGTCCGACAGCGCGCGCCGGGCCTCGTCGGCGAACCCCCGGTCGCAACCGGTCATCACGCGCATGATCTCGATCAACTGCTCGTGGAACACGACGACTCCATAGGTCTCGCTCAGCACTTCCTCCAGGGCGGGATGCGGATAGTGGACGGGCTTGCGGCCGTGCCGGGCCTCGATGAAGGGCCGCACCATGTCGGCGGCGACCGGGCCGGGGCGGAAGAGCGAGATGTCCACGACCAGGTCGTGGAAGGTGCCGGGCTGCAGCCGCCCCACCAGGTCGCGCTGGCCGGGCGACTCGATCTGGAAGCAGCCCAGCGTCTCGGCGGAGCGGATGAGTTCGTAGGTGGCCGGATCGCCCGGCGGGACCTGCGCCGGGTCGTCCAGGTCGATCCGGCCGCCGCCGGTCCGTTCCACCTCGTCCAGGGCGTACGCCATCGCGGACTGCATCCGCACCCCGAGCACGTCGAGCTTGAGCAGCCCGAGGTCCTCGACGTCGTCCTTGTCGAACTGCGACATCGGGAAGCCCTCGCCGCTGGTCGGCATCACCGGCGTGCGGTCCAGCAGCCCGGCGTCCGAGAGCAGCACTCCGCACGGGTGCATGGCGACCCCGCGCGGCAGCGCGTCCAGCGCCTCGACCAGCTCCCACAGCCGGCCGTGGTCCTCCCCCGCCACCTCCCGCAGCTCGGGCAGTTCGGCGAGCGCGGCCCGCGCGTCGCGCGCCCGGATGTGCGGGAAGGCCTTGGCCAGCCGGTCGGTCTGCTCCGGTTCCAGCCCCAGGGCGGCGCCCACGTCGCGCACCGCGTGCCGGACCCGGTAGGTCTCGGGCATGGCGACGGTGGCGACCCGCTCGCCGCCGAAGCGGTCCAGGATGCGCCGGTAGACCTCCAGCCGGCGGGCGGACTCCACGTCGATGTCGATGTCGGGCAGGGAGGCCCGCCTGCCGGACAGGAAGCGCTCCATCAGCAGGTGGTGCTCGACCGGGTCGGCGGCGGCGATGCCCAGCAGGTGGTTGACGAGCGAGCCCGCGCCGGAGCCGCGCGCGGCGACCCGGATGCCCATCTCCTTCACGTCGGCGACGACCTGGCCGACGGTGAGGAAGTACGAGGCGAAGCCGAGCTGCTCGATGATCCGCAGTTCGTCCTCCAGCCGCGCCCAGTACTCCGGTTCGCGGTCGTGCCCGGTGCGGACCATCCCGGCGGCGCAGCGCGAGCGCAGGACGCGGTCGGCGGTGCGGGCGCCGGCCCCCACCGTCTCCGGCTCGGGGAAGTGGACCTGGCCGATCCCCAGGTCGTCGGCGGGGTCGACGGCACAGGCCGCGGCGGTCTCCTCGGTGGTGCGCAGCAGCCGGTGCGCGTCCGAGCGGCGGAAGCCGGCCGCCTCCATGATCCGCTCGGCGGTGCGCGCCATGTCCCCCGCGTCCTTCAGCCAGCGCTCACCGCCGTCCAGGCCCTCCGCCTTGCGGATGTCGATGGGCACGAGCCGGCGCGCCGAGTCCAGCACGTCGGCCACCTCCCCCTGCCCGGGGTCGGCGTAGCGGACGGCGTTGGTCAGCACGGGGGTCACTCCCTGCTCGGCGGCGAAACCGACGACGCGCGCGGCCAGCCGCAGCGATCCCGGCCCGGTGCCGGTACGGCCGTGGTGGGCGGCCTCCAGGCGCAGCGCGTCCCCGTACGCCGCCCGCCAGGGGCGCAGCAGCTTCGCGGCCCGGTCGGGGCGGCCGGCGGCGAGCGCCCGGCCGACCTCGGAGTCCGCGCCCAGCAGCACGAACACCCCCTCCTGGCCCAGGTCCTCCCAGCCCAGCCCCGCGTCCCCGGCATGGGCGGCGCTGATCAGCCGGCACAGCGCGGCCCAGCCGCGCCGGTCCCGGGCGAGGAAGACCGCCCGGTCGGTCGCCTCCGGGACGAAGGAGCCACCACGCACCGGAGTGCGCCGCCGTCCGCCGGACGGGCGGTCGGCCTGCCCGTCGTACGCCGCGGGGACCGCGAGCGAGGCGCCGAACAGCGGCCGCACCCCGGCCCGCGCGCAGGCCTTGGCGAAGCGCACCACGCCGGCCACGGTGTCCCGGTCGGTCAGCGCCAGCGCGTCCATGCCCCGCTCGGCGGCGCGCTCGGCCAGCCGCTCCGGGTGCGAGGCCCCGTACCGCAGCGAGAAGCCGGAGACGGTGTGCAGATGCGTGAATCCCGGCATACGCACCTCCGACCGCTCACGTCTCCCCCCTTCCGGACCCTCCGGTACCCACCATAGACCACTTCTCGAACACACGTACGAAGACATGCCGGAGACGTGCCGTCGACGTGCCGGATCCCTGTCCTCCGCCACCCTCCGCGTGGTTTCCTGCACACGACGTCACTGCCGGCGCGCACCCGAGGGGGAAGTCGCCATGCCGATGCTGCTGGTCAAAGGGTCCTTCCAGATAACCGGCACCGAGCCGGACGGCGACACCGTGGGCTTCGTCCCCACCCGCCACCCGGACTGGAACCGCGTCCCCGGAGCGGCGCGGCTCGACCTCACCAACTCCTGCCGGGGCAAGCTGCGCCTGGACGCCGTCGACGCGCTGGAGACCCACTACGGACCCACCTCGGCCCCGGCCCACCAGCCGCTGCCCTTCGCCCACGCGGCCCGGGACGAACTGCTCGCGTGGCTGGGGTTCACCGAGGTGCGGCGCGCGCCGGACAGCGAACGGGTCGTCTCCGCCGTCCCCGAGAGCGTGCCCGGGTGGATCCTCACCGGCGGGGTCGACGTGCACGGCCGCTGCGTCGCGCTGGCCGGGCGCGGCCCGCTGCCGGAGGACACCCGCAGCGGCCAGGAGGTGACGGTCGGCGTGCCGCTGCTGCGCCGGACGGTCAACCACCACCTGATCGCGCGGGGGCTGGCCTACCCGACCTTCTACGGCAATCTCTTCGCGGACCTGCGCGAGGAGCTGGCCGCGGTCACCCGGCAGGCCAGGAGCGCGGGAACGGGGCTGTGGCCGGTGGACGCGAGCACCGCGGGGGCGAAGGTCACCGGGCTCTCCTCGCTCACCGACGAGGCGGTGGTCGTCCCCAAGCTCTTCCGGCGCCTCTTCGACCACCTCGCGTCCGGCGAGCTCTCCCCCTCCCCTTCACCGTCCCCTGCATCGTCCTTCCGCGCCTTCCTGGCGGGGGCGGCCGACGAGTACCGGATCCTGTCCTCGGCCACCCCGCGCGCGCTGGTACGCGGGCTGCACCACGTCGTCGAGGTCACGGACGACGGCATGGTGCGGATGACCGTGCCGATCGAGGACCTGGTCTTCAGCGAGGCCTGACGGACGGGGCCAACTCCGCCGCCCAGCGCAGCAGTTCCTCGTCCTCCCCGGGACGCCCGACGACCTGCAGCCCCAGCGGCAGGCCGTTCGCGGCGTACCCGGCGGGCAGACTCACCGCGGGGAGGCCCGCGTTGCTCCACGGCAGGCACATCACCGCGTCGCCGGTGCTGCCGAGGCCGAACGGGGCCGGGCCGGTGGCGGGCGGCGCCAGCCACGCGTCGATCCGCTCCCGCTCCATCGCGTCCAGCAGCCGGCCCCGGACGGCCCGGCGCTCGCGCACGGCCCGCTCGTAGTCGTCGCGGGCGATCGCCTGCCCCTCGCGGATGGCGGCGACGGTCTGCTCGCGGTAGAGGTGGCCGTGGCGGGGGAACCAGTCGGCGTGCGTGCGGGCCACCTCGTAGCGGTTCATGGTGAACAACTGCCGTACGACCGCCTCGAACTCCCCTGGGCCGTCCATCACCGGGACCTCGCGCACGGTCCAGCCCGCCGCCGCCAGCCGGGCGGTCTGCGCGGCGAAGGCCGCCCGCGCCTCCGCCCCGGCCCGCTCCAGGTACGGCCCGGCCGGGACGCCGAGCACCGGGCGCCGTTCCCGTTCCCCTTGACCTTGACCTTGACCTTGACCTTCGCCTCCGCCTCCGCCTTCCCGCCAGTCGTCGCACAGCACGGACGCGCCGAGAGCAGCGGCCGCGACGTCCACGGCGAGCACGCCGACCGTGTCGAAGCTCGGGGCGTTGGCGATCACCCCGTCCACCGGGATCCGCCCGAAGGTCGGCTTGAAGCCCACCACCCCGCAGAAGGCCGCGGGCCGGATCACCGAGCCCACGGTCTGCGTGCCGACGGCCAGCGGCACCATGCCCGCGGCCACGGCCGCCGCCGATCCGCTGCTCGAACCACCCGGCGTGTGCGCGGTGTTGTGCGGGTTGCGGGTCGGCCCCGGCGCGGTCACCGCGAATTCGGCCGTCACCGTCTTCCCCGCGATCAGCGCCCCCGCCGCGCGCAACCGGTCCACCAGCGACGCCTGCGGCCCGGCCAGCACCTCCGCCGGCACCCGCGACCCGGCGCGGGTCTGCGTCCCGTCGCACCGCACGATGTCCTTGACGCCCACCGCGACCCCGGACAGCACGCCTAGCGGCGCCGCGGCCGCCTCCGCCGCGAGCCGGCCCCGCCGGTCGGGCTCGGGCACGAACGCCCGCACCCGGGCGTCGAGCCGGTCGATACGGTCACACACCACTGCCACGCGATCCACCCGGTCCGTCACGGCGGTTCACGCTACGCCCGAACCTCTGGCCTTGCTCAAGCGGGGCGTCCCGCCCTGCGCCGGCGGGCACACCGCCTCCAGGGGGTGGTGGGAATGTCCTGGATCGCATGGCTCGCATGGACATGTTCCGCGGTCGCGGTGGGACTGCTCGCCGCGGCGGCCGTACTGCTGCGCGCGCCGCGCGCTTCACTCGATGAGGTGACGGATCCGTACGAGGCGGCGTATCTGCGCGACGGTCCGCGCGGCGCGGCCACCGTGGCCCTGCTCGCGCTCCATCTGCGCGGCACCGTGGACGCCGGGCCGCACGGCACCGCACGTATCTCCGGCGCGATGGCCGGGCTGTCGCATCCGCTGCAACTGGCGGTCTACAAGGCGCTGTACCGGCCCTCGGGCGTGAACGCCGTCGCCGCGTCCCGCCCCGTGCGGAGGGAGACCGACGCCCTGCGCGAGCGGCTGGCCGCCGCCGGGCTGGTCCGCCGCGCCCGTGGGCTGCGCGCAGCCCGCGGGCCGGCGTGCGCCGCCGCGGTGGCGGCGGTTCCGCTGGTGGGCGCGGCGGCCTGGGGGCCGGTGCTCCGGGTGGCGGTCCCCGCCGCGCTGGTTGCCGGGGCCTGCGCCGTGTGGGCGGTCCCGTGGCGCACCCGCGCCGGCGACCGCGCGCTGCGGCGGACCCGCGAACGCTTCCCCTTCACCCGGTCCCGGTCCCGGTCGCTGTCGCCCGAGTCCGCCCTGCTCGCCGCCGCCCTCCACGGTGCGCCCGCCCTGCGCGCCGCCGCCCCGCACTTCACCCGGGACAGCGGGCTGCTGGCCGGCCGCGACCGTACGGACAGCCTCTACATCTCCCGCTTCGGGACGTCCGGCGGCGGCCTCGGCTGCGGCACAGGCGGCGGAGAGTGAGGGTACGCGCCGCCCGGCGCCGCCCAAACCCGGCGGCGGTGCGAGATGGGTCACGTCCGGACGTCACGCGCGTATCCCTTCGTCCCGCGCGTCAACACGCGTCACGCCCCGGGTGCCCGAAGACCCCGAAGGGGTTGCGAAGGCAAGGGGACGGCACGGTTTACTGACCGCCATGACCGCGACCGACATCACGCTCAGACCCGCGGCGCACCCCGGCCGGCTGCGCATGCTGAACCATCTGCGCCGCCTCGCGGCCGCGGGCCTCGTGGAGCCGCCGTGCGCACGGCAGCAGCACCGGGCCGGCGACGGCGGACCCACCGAGCACGCCGAGCACACCGACGCCGAGGACGCCGAGGTCTGGGACGACTTCCGGCACCGGCTCGCGGCACTGCTGGTCGGGCTGCACGAGGACGCGCGGGCGCCCCGCGTCCCGGCACCGCGGACGGTGCAGGTCGGCGCCACCGTGATGGCCTTCCCGCTCAACCGCTGAACCCCCGCGCGCGTGCGCGGCCGGGCCCCGGGACCTCCCGCCGTGGCCCCGGGGCCGCGCGAACCGCGTACGCGTCGGTGCGGTACGTCAGCCGAGTTCCGCGCCCACGGCGGCCAGGGCCGTGGTGACCGGCTGGAAGAACGTCTCGCCGCCCGCCTGGCAGTCCCCACTGCCGCCGGAGGTGAGCCCGATCGCGCTCCCGTCGCGGGTGAACAGCGAGCCCCCGCTGTCCCCCGGTTCCGCGCAGACGTCGGTCTGGATGAGCCCGGTGACGGTGCCCTCCGGGTAGTTGACCGTGGCGTCGAGGCCGAGGACGCTGCCGCCGTGCAGCCCGGTGGTGCTGCCCATGCGGAACACCTCCTGGCCCACCGCGGCGTCCGCCGCCCCGGTGATCGGCAGCGCCTGGCCGTTACCGAGATCGACCTGGCCGGGCGCGTCGGTGCCCGGGTCGTCGTACGTCACGAGGGCGAAGTCGCCGTTGCCGGGGAAGGTCGCGGCCGCCACCGTCGCGAGGGGGGAGGCGCCCTGCGTGTCGGACCAGGCGGGGAAGGCGACGCCGCAGTGGCCTGCGGTCAGGAAGGCCGGAGCCCCGTCCTTGAGGACGTTGAAGCCGAGCGAACAGCGCGCCCCGTCGGCGAAGATCGCGTCACCGCCGGCCACGAAGGGCGTGATCCGGCCCGCGGACCTCTCGATCCTGGCCATGCCGCCGCCCAGCGACCGCACGGTGGACTGGAGCCTGTCCCAGTTCTCACCGGTGACGGTGCGGTCCGCGGTGACCAGGATCTGATTGGTCCTGGGGTCGACGGCCCATGCGGTGCCCGGGATGGTGGCGTTCTGCCGCAACGTCCCCGCCGCGCCGGTCAGTTCGGCGGTGGTGTTGCGGACCTGGCGGGTCACGGCACCGGCCTGCCGGGCCTGGCGGACGGCCTCGGCGTCGTCCCCCGCGACGTTGACCACGAGCCGCCGGGCGGCCGGGTCGTAGTAGGCGCCCGCGATCGACGAGCCGAACTCCGCGGTGAGCCGGGAGGCCGCCTCCGCCGCCGCCCGGGCGCTCAGCGCCTGCGGCGGCGCGGCGTCCCGCGACGGTGCCGGGGACTGCGACGCGTTGGCGTTCGGCAGCAGCACCGCGGCCGCGGCGACCGCGGCGACACCGGCCGCGACCAGCGCGATCTTCCGTTTCGGTAGGTGTTTGTGCTTCAACTCATGACCTCCTGTGGGGGGATACGGGGTCCGGTCGTCGACAGCGAAGGGGAAGCGCCGTGCCGTGGGTCATACGGGGCTCCGGCGCGTTGTGTTCATGCCGGCAAATTCGCTCGACCCCGCCCCGGGTATGTGGTGGACTCCGCCCGATGAGCACTTCCGAACCCTCCGCGACGGCGCTGGAGTACCGCGCCGCATACGACGCGCAGCTGCGCGCCCGTGTCCCCGACGGCTTCTCCCGGCACGCGTCGGTGGAGCGGGTCGGCCCCCTGTTGCGCAAGACCTACCGCCACGGCGAGGCGGGCTTCCTCGACTACCGCGACCTCGGCGGACTGGACGGGCCGGAGCTGGACGCCCTGATCGCCGGGGAGCGGGACCACTTCGCGGGCCTCGGCATGGCGGTGGAGTGGAAGTATTTCGGGCACGACCTGCCGCAGGAGCTGCCGGAGCGCCTGACGGCGGCCGGATTCGCGCCCGACGAGCCGGAGACGGTCATGGTGGGCGAGGCCGCGGCGCTGGCCGGCGAGCCGCGGCCGCCGGAGGGCGTGACACTGCGCGAGGTCACCTCACGCGCGGACTTCGAACGCATCCGCGCCATGGAGGAGGAGATCTGGGGCGTCTCCCACGACTGGCTGCCGGACATGCTGGAGAGCGAGGTGGCGGCCGGACCGGGCGACCCGTGTGTGGTGGTCGTCGCCGAGGACGGTGACACCGTGGTCTGCGCGGGCTGGGCCCGCTTCCACCGGGGCACGGACTTCGTCTCGCTGTGGGGCGGCTCGACGCTGCCGCGGTGGCGCGGACGCGGTGTCTACCGGGCGACGGTGGCACACCGGGCCCGGCTGGCGGTGGCCGCGGGCCACCGCTTCGTGCAGGTCGACGCCTCGGCGGACAGCGCGCCCGTCCTGCGGCGACTGGGCCTGGTGGCGGTCACGACGACCGTCCCCTACGTCTGGTCCCCGGACCCGGACCCGGCGGACGACCCCGGTCCCGCCTGAGACCTCCGGTCCACCGCCGGCGACCGCCCGGTTCCGGCGGCCGCACCTGTCCGGGTCACTGGCTGTCCGTGGCCACCGCCCTCACCCCGCGACGGCCGGGCCCGGTCGCGGGGCACAGCGACCGCCCTGCCTCCGGTGGACGCACCGCGTCACACCGCGTCGGTCGGCCGCGGCCGGACGCTGTCGAGCAGCGGATCGCGCAGCTCGCCGGGGACCACCCCCGCCGCAGGCGGGGACGGCGGCGGCACGGACTCGCGCGGCATCTCGACGGGGGCGGCCGGAGCGGGGGCCGCCGGAGCAGGGGCGGACGGGCCCGACTGTGCGCGTTCCAGGAAGCGCAGCAGTTCCACCGGGAACGGCAGGACGAGCGTCGAGTTCTTCTCCGCGGCCACCGCGACGACCGTCTGCAGCAGCCGCAACTGCAGCGCGGCCGGGGCGTCGCCCATCACGTGCGCGGCCTGGGCCAGCTTCTTGGACGCCTGGAACTCCGCGTCCGCGTTGATGATCCGGGCCCGGCGCTCCCGCTCGGACTCGGCCTGGCGGGCCATCGAGCGCTTCATCGTCTCCGGCAGCGACACGTCCTTGATCTCGACGCGGTCGATCTGCACGCCCCAGCCGATGGCGGGGCTGTCGATCATCAGCTCCAGGCCCTGGTTGAGCTTCTCCCGGTTGGACAGCAGGTCGTCCAGGTCGCTCTTGCCGATGATCGAGCGCAGCGAGGTCTGGGCCATCTGCGAGACCGCGAAGCGGTAGTCCTCGACGTTGATGATCGCGTCGGAGGCGTTGACGACCTTGAAGTAGACCACCGCGTCCACCCGCACGGTGACGTTGTCGCGGGTGATGCCCTCCTGGGCGGGCACCGGCATCGTCACGATCTGCAGGTTCACCTTCCGCATCCGGTCGACGACCGGGACGACCATGGTGAACCCGGGCCCCCGCTCCCCGCCCCTGACCCGGCCGAGGCGGAACACCACGCCTCGCTCGAATTGCTGCACGACTCGGGCGCCGGCCACGAAGTACAGCGCTCCGGCCGAGAGCAAAGCGGCTATCAACTCGACGACCATCACGGCCCCCTGCCGTCCGGGATCGCGTACTTCCACGGTACATCGCGGTGAATCCACCGGATACGGGCGAGGATGCCCCGATCCGGGGGCCGGTACAGGGGGCCCGGCCCGGGGCCCGCTACGCCGCCTCCGGACCCGCCGCGGGGACGGACAGGGCGGTGCGCAGCCAGTCGTCGGCGGCGCCGGGGGTGGGTCGCGCCGGGCCCCACAGCTCACCGGTGAGCTGCCAGTACAGGTCGGCGCGGGGCTCCGCGGCAAGCGTTCCTGCCAGCACGCGCCGGAAGGCGGGGGTGTCCCGGGTGCCGTGCGCCAGGGCGTAGGCGGACACGAAGCAGTCCAGCGCGTCGCCCTCGCGCGGCTCCCGCCCGGCCAGCAGCTCCGCGGCGGCCAGGTCGTACGCCTCGCCGAGTCCCTCGTAGAGCACGGCGGGACGTCCGCCGGCCCCCGACCGGTACTCCTCGGCCCGCAGGCGCGTGCCGTCGGGGCAGGAACCCGTGGTGAAGGCGTGCAGCCGGGCGAAGGCCAGCACCTGGTCCGGCGTCGGGTCGCCGGGAGGCTCCGGCACCGACAACTCCATGATCCGGCCGACCAGTCCGGCGGGGAGCCGCGGCGGCAGCCAGCGCCGCCAGAAACGCCTCATCGGGGCCGTGCTGGGCGGGGTGGACAGCGCGCCGATCAGCCGCAGCCGGTCGGCGCGCTCCGCGGCGGCGCAGTCCCGGAGCGCGTGGAGGGCGGCCTCCCGCCAGCGCAGCGCGGACAGTTGGGTGCCGAGGTCGCGCAGCCGCCCGGCGACGGCGTCCTCCAGCGCGTCCGCCAGGGCGCCCTCACGGTCCAGCAGCCGCCCCACGTCCGGGAGCGGCAGGTCGAGGGTGCGCAGGGAGCGGATCAGCCGGAGCCGGTCGAGTGCCTCGGGGCCGTACCGGCGGTGCCCCCCGGTGCTGCGGCCCGCCTCGGGCAGCAGGCCGCGGTCGGAGTAGAAGCGGACGGTCTTGACGGTGACGCCGGCGTGCGCGGCCAGTTCCCCGATGCTCCACATGCCGTCAGGCGACACGGCTTGAACCTCCCTCAGGGGGAGTTCCTACGGTACCGGCGAGCGCGGAGGCCCGGTACGACGCCCGGGCCCCGCGGACCATGACGTACGGGAGGCGTTCATGACGGTTTTCATCCTGGTCTCCGAGGCCCACACGGGCGGCTGGATCTGGCACGAGGTGGCGGCGCGACTGCGGGAGTCGGGGGCGCGGGCGCATCCGGTGACGCTCACCGGCATGGGCCGGGGCGCCGAGGCGGCGGGACCGGAAACGGACCTGGAGACGCATGTCCGGGACGTGCTGGGACTCCTCGACGCCGTCGGCGAGGGGCCCGAGGTGGTGCTCGTCGGCCACGGTTACGGCATCCACCCGGTGCTCGGCGCCGCCGACCGCCGGCCGGAGCGGGTCGCCCGCGTCGTCCACCTGGACGCGGGGATGCCGGGGGACGGCGACCCGGCGCTCGCGCTGGTGCCCGATCCCGCGGTCCACGAACGGCTGCGGCACGCCGCCGGTGGGCCCGGGGACGACGGGCTCCTCCCCGCGCCCGGCCCGGACGGATGGCAACGGTGGGGCAGCCTCGACGGTGTCCCGGAGGAGGCGCTGGCCCGGCTGACCCGGCTCGCCGCGCCGCAGCCCGCGGGCACGCTCACCCAGCCGCTCCGGCTCTCCGGGGCGGCGGCCAAGGTGCCGGCCACCGGCGTCCTGTGCACCGCCAACGGGTCGGACATCGCCAGGGTCGAGGCCCTGGTCGGCTTCGGGGACCCGCGGTTGCGGGCACTCGTCGATCCGCAGGTCACCTTCTTCGAACTCGCCACCGGGCACTGGCCGATGCTTTCGGTCCCCGGCGAACTGGCCGACGCGCTCCTGCGGGCCGCGGCGGGCGAGGGGCACCGGCTCGGCGGGGCTGCGGGGGCGGGGGCGGAAGCGGGAGGGACAGCCGAACTCCCGCCCCACCTGCGGCCCTTCCTGATGGACCTGCCCGAACGGCCCCGCGAGCGCCACGGCCGGGTCGACCTCCACCTGCCCGACGCCGACGGCCCCCGGCCCGCGGTGGTCCTCGTCCACGGCGGCCCGGTACCCGCGGGCGCGCGGCCGACGCCGCGCGACTGGCCCTCTTTCGTGGGCTACGGCCGGTATCTGGCCGGGCTGGGCGCGGTCTGCGCGACCGTGGACCACCGGCTGCACGGCATGGCCGACTTCGCGCGTGCCGCGGGTGACATCGCCGAGGCGGTGGACCTCGTCCGCGCCGACCCCCGCGTCGACGGCGACCGGGTCGCCCTGTGGTTCTTCTCGATCGGCGGACTGCTCGCGGCGGACTGGCTCGCCGCCCCGCCGGCCTGGCTGCGGTGTGTCGCGGCCAGCTATCCCGTGCTCGCGCCCGTGCCGAACTGGGGCGCGGTGGACGTCCGTTTCCGCCCCGCGACCGCGCTGCGCACGGCCGGTCCCCTGCCGGTGGTGCTGACCCGCGCGGGACGGGAGGCACCGGACATCGCCGCGACGGTCGCGGGCTTCCTCTCCGCCGCCGAGGAGTGCGGCGCCCGCGTCGAGGTGGTCGACGTGCCGCACGGCCGCCACGGCTTCGAGACCCTCGACCCCACCCCGGAGTCCCGCGCCGCCGTCACCCGGGCCGCCGGATCCGTCCTCCGGCACCTCGGCCTCCCCACCCCGTGACCTACGACGCGTCCCCGGCCGTCCGGCCCGTCCGGCCCGCGCCGCGGACCAGGCGGGCGGCGATGTCGCGGAGGCGGTCGGCCAGTTCGGGCGGTTCGTGGACCTCGAAGTCGACGCCGAGGGTGCCGATGTAGAGGGCGAGGACGTCCAGGTACTCCGCGCCCGTGCGCAGCAGGCAGCGGTCGGGGCCGTCGGCCTCGATGGTGGCGAAGCCCCAGGACGCCCGGTCGGCCAGGGACTCGGCGGAGGCGTGCAGGGTCACGACCGCCTGGTGCCGGTAGGCGCGGGAGGTGACGCCCCGGGCGACGTAGGACGCGGCGTCCATGGGCGGCCGGCGGGGGGCGAAGCGCGGCCCGGTGGGGGTTCTGGGCTCCATGCGGTCGACGCGGAAGGTTCGCCAGTCCTGGCGGTCGGTGTCCCAGGCCAGCAGATACCAGCGGCGGCCGTGGTGGACGAGGCTGTGCGGCTCGACGCTGCGGCGGCCGGCCGTGCCGTCGTGCGTGAGGTAGTCGAAGCGGAGGCGTTCGCGGTCGCGGCAGGCCGCGCCGATCAGGGCCAGGACGTCGGGCGCCACGGTGCCCGCCGGCGCCGGTGGGTGTGAGACGGCGACCGCGCCCATGGCCTGCACCCGGTGCCGGAGCCGGGACGGGAGCACCTGCTCCAGCTTGGCCAGGGCGCGCAGGGACGTCTCCTCGATGCCCTCGACGCTGCCGCCCGCGCCCGTGCGCAGGCACAGGGCGACGGCGATCGCCTCCTCGTCGTCGAGCAGGAGCGGGGGCAGGGCGGCGCCCGCGCCCAGCCGGTAGCCGCCGGTGGTGCCGGGGGCGGCGTGCACGGGGTAGCCGAGCGCGCGCAGGCGCTCCACGTCGCGCCGCACGGTCCGGGCGGTGACCTCAAGGCGCTGGGCGAGTTCGGGGCCGGTCCAGTCGCGCCGCGACTGGAGCAGGGAGAGCAGCCGCAGCAAGCGGGCGGAGGTTTCCAGCACCGCGCCAGTCTGGCATCCGTTGCGGACAGCTTCTGACCGCATGAGTGGATACCGTGCCGCCATGGAGACGGAGACCATTCCCGAGGGCGCCGTTCTGGACCGCCGCACCCTCAACCGCTCGCTGCTGGCCCGCCAGTTCCTGCTGCGGCGGGCGGACGTGAGCGCGGAGCAGGTGGTCGGGCACCTGGTGGGGCTTCAGGCGCAGGAGCCGCAGGACCCGTATGTGGCGCTGTGGTCGCGGATCGCGGACTTCGCGCCGGGCGAGCTGTCGGGGATGCTGGCGGACCGCCGCGCGGTGCGCATGTCCCTGCTGCGCTGGACCGTTCACCTGGTGACCGCCGAGGACTGCATGACGCTGCGGCCGGTCGTCCAGGACGTCCTGGAGCGGCGGCTGCTCGGGCAGTTCCGGCGGCAGCTGGCCGGGCTGGACCTCGCGGAGGTCGCCGAGGCGGGCCGCGCGCTCCTGGCCGCCGGCCCGCTCTCCGCGAGCCGGCTCGGCGACGGCCTGCGGGAGCGGTGGCCGGAGCGCGAACGGCTCCCGCTGAGCCTGGCGGTGACCGCGCGTGTGCCGACGGTCCAGCCGCCGCCGCGCGGGCTGTGGCGGACATCGGGCGCCGCCCTGCAGACCCCGGCCGAGCAGTGGCTCGGCCGGGCCTTCGACTTCGCCGGGGACGCCGCCCCGGACCGGACCGTGCTGCGCTGTCTCGCCGCGTTCGGCCCCGCGGCGGTCAAGGACGTCGCCGTGTGGTCCGGGCTCACGGGCGTGCGCGCGGTGGTCGACCGCCTGCGTCCCCGGCTGCGGGTCTACCGCGACGAGAGCGGCGCCGAGTTGTACGACGTCCCCGGCGCGCCCTTCCCCGACCCGGCCACCCCGGCGCCGCCCCGCTTCCTGCCGCAGTACGACAACATCGCGCTGTCGCACGCCGACCGCTCGCGGATCATGCCGCACGCCCCCTCCCCCGGCGCCCCGCCCGTCCCCGCCCTCCCCGGCAGCGGCAGCAACCGCGGCTTCTTCCTCCACGACGGCTTCGTCCACGGACTGTGGCGGATCGAGTCGTCGCGCGGCGCGGCCGTGCTCCACGTCCTGCCGTACGCGCCTCTCCCCCGCGCGGCGCGCGACCCGCTCGCCGCGGAGGGCGAGCACCTGCTGGCCTTCGCGGCACCGGGGACGACGGGACGGGAGGTGCGCTTCACGGCGTGAGCGCCGCCGGGGGGGCACCGCCTGGGGCGCGCCTCCCGCCCCGTCCCCCGCGGGCTCAGTAGAGGGTGACCCGGTACGCCTTCAGCACCTCGGGCAGCGGCTGGTAGAAGGTCGTGCCACCGCCCGTGCAGTCGCCGCTGCCGCCCGACGTCAGGCCCAGCGCCTTGGTGCCGTCGTACAGCGGGCCGCCGGAGTCGCCGGGTTCGGCGCACACATTGGTGCGTATGAGCCCGCGGACGATGTCGCCGCCGCCGTAGTTGACGGTGAAGCCGAGTCCGGTCACGGTGCCGCTGTGCACGCCGGTGGTGGTACCCGCGCGCTTGACGGCTTCGCCCACGTACGCCGTGGCGGCCTTCCTGATGTCCTGCCGGCCGACCTTGCCGGGGTGGCCCTTCGCCGAGTCGTAGCGCACGAGGGCGTAGTCGTCGACCGGGTAGCGGTGGGCGACGGTGGTCCCGAGCGGGCGGGTCTGGGCGGGGTCGGCGTACCAGCGGCCCGCGGCCGCGCCGCAGTGACCGGCCGTCAGGAAGTAGTGGACGCTCCCGGAGCGGACGTTGAAGCCGACCGAGCAGCGGAAGCCACCGCCGTAGGCCGCCGTGCCCCCGGCGGCGAAGTGGCGGAAGGCACCGGGAGCGCGCTCGAAGCGGACGGCGCCGTCGTACGGGCCGGCCGCGCGGCGCAGCGCGTCGAGCCCGGCACGGGAGACCGTCGCGTCGGTCAGGACGACCAGCGTGCCGCTGCCGGGGTCGACGGCCCAGGCGCTGCCGGGGACGTCGGCGGACTCCGCCGCGCGGACCGCCGCGGCAAGGTGGGCCGGCGAGGCCCGGCCGCCGGGGGCCGCCTGGGCGGCGGGCACGGCCAGCACGGTGGCCGCGAGCAGAGTGAACACACCGGCCGGCACGGTGAGGTACCCCGCGTGTCTGGCGGTACCGCTGCGTGAAGTGGTGTCCCTGCGCCCCTTGTTCCTCATTTGTGCCCCCCTACGAGGTTATGCGGTGCCTCGCGGAGTATTGCGACCATACGGCGTACGGACAAGAGGGCCATACGGCGATGTGCCCGGCGGCCGAGGCCGCCGGGCACATCAGGGACGAGAGGGTGGGCGCGGTGCCGGGCGGGTCAGAAGACGCTGACGCCGTAGGCGCTCAGGGCCTCGGTGACCGGCTGGAAGAACGTGGTGCCACCGCTGGAGCAGTTGCCGCTGCCGCCCGAGGTCAGACCGAGCGCGATCCCGCCGGAGGTGTACATGGCACCGCCGGAGTCACCGCCCTCGGCGCAGACGTTGGTGCGGATCATCTGGTAGACCACGTCGCCGCCGCCGTAGTTGACGGTGGCGTTGAGGCCGGTGACCGAACCGCTGTGGATGCCGGTGGTGGAACCGTCACGCAGGACGGCCTGGCCCACGAAGGCGTTGCCGGCGCTGGTGATGTCGGTGTTGCCGGCCGTGCCGCCCTTGGCCACCGAGGTGTTGGTGTACCGGACCAGCGCGTAGTCGTTGGTCGGGAAGCTGTAGCTGACGTTCGTGCCGAGCACGGTGGACTGGCTCGAGTTGGAGTACCAGGTCGAGGCGACCTCACCGCAGTGGCCGGCGGTCAGGAAGTAGTTCGTGCTGCCGCTGCGGACGTTGAAGCCGAGCGAGCAGCGGTAGCCGCCGCCGTAGATGGCGTCGCCGCCCGCGATCAGCCGCTTGAAGGTGCCGGCCGTGCGGCGGAAGGTGACGGCCGCGCCGTAGGGGGCGGTGGCCTTCTGCACCTTGGACAGCTCGGCCCCGGTGACCGTGCTGTCGGCGGTGATCTCCAGGCGGTTGCTCTTGGGGTCGATGACCCACGAGGTACCCGCCACGTCCGCCGCCAGGGCGGCGTTGCCCGCCTTGTTCAGCTGCGCGGTGCTGTGCGTGACCAGCTTGGGAACGGCGCCGGCGGCGCTGACGGCCTGGGCGGCCTTGGTGGTGGTGACGTTGACGACCATGGCCTTGGCCTTGGCGTCGTAGTACGAACCGGCCGTGGAGCCGGTGCCCAGCGACGCGGCGAGCGCCGTGGCGGCCTCCGGCGAGGCCTTGGGGGAGGGTGCGGCCTGGGCGGCGGGCAGGGTGAGCGCGGTGGCCGCGAGCAGACCGGACGCGACCACGGCGATCAGCCGTGCGCGTCTCGGGGCGGGGGTGTGCGTCGTGCGCTTGATCCTCACTCTTGTCCTCCTGTGGGGGAACGGAAGTTGACCCGCGTAGCGCGAGCCCGTGAGGCGCAGCGAGGACTCCGCCATCGTGGGGGATGGCGTGCCCCTGTCAAGCTGCGCACTCGGGGAGTATTCAAGAACGGCGCACAAACGCACAAGGGCAGCTTTCGGCCGCCGGCCCCCGGAAGGCTCCGCCGCCCCGCGGGACGGGACGGCCCCGGCACGGCACCCTCCGGCCCCGTATCGCCTGGTGGGCGCGGATCCCCTCGGCGGCACCCGTGACGCGGGCCGGCGCCGTGCCGCGTGGCGGGAACGGTGCGTGATCGGGGCGGAGA
>NZ_JBHXSO010000023.1:115009-125075 GCF_042714775.1 Streptomyces sp. NPDC058691
CGTCCAGAACGGCCCCCCCCCCCCCCCCCCCCCCCCCCCCAAAAAAAAAACCCCAAAACCCCAGCCGGGGTGGAAGCAAACAAAACCCGAGCCCCCCCCAAGAGGAACGGCCCAAAACCCCCCCCCCCCCCACCCCCCACCTCCCTCGGACCGCGTCCCGGGCAGCCCGAGCGGGCGCCACTGCGGCACTGCGGGCGGGCCCGGAACCGGGGGCCGGGGCAGGCCCAGGTGCTCGCGCAGCGTGGCGCCCGGGTGGAAGCGGCGCAGCAGCCCGCGGTGCTGGAGCAGCGGCACCGTGCCGTTGACGAGGCGTTCCAGGTCCCGGGCCGGGCTCAGCGGCCGGATGTGGAAGCCGTCGACGGCGCCGTCGACGTGCCAGGCACCCATCAGGTCGGCCAGGGCACCGGGGCCGCCCGCGTGGGTGGGGCCGTGCCGGGGGTCCCTGACGAGGACGGGCTCGGCACCGAGCCGTGCGGGCGGTTCGGCGTTGCCGAGGTCGACGGCCACCTCGGCGAGCACCAGCAGGCGTTCCGGGTTGCGGCCGTGCTCGGCGGCACGCGCGCGAAGGGCGTCCCGGGCGGCCCCGGCCGTCCACCGGTCGGCGGCACGGACCAAGGCGACGTCGGCGTGACGCGCGGCGGTCTCCACCCCCTGCGGTGTGACGGCGCGTACGACGGTCACCGGGTGCCCCTGCGGGGGCCGGGGAGCGGCCGGACGTACGTCGGCATGCGGCAGGGGGTCGTGGCCGTGGCCGGCAAGGCGACCCGCGGCCCCGGCTCCCGCCCCGCCGTCGCCCCCGTCTCCGTCGGCTCCCTCGCCCCCCTCGTCCTCGACTCCGTCGCCCCAGAGCCGGACGACGGTGGCGGCCGCCTCCGCCGCCGCCCGCCACCGCTCGGCGGCCGGACCCGCCGCCGCTCGCCGCCCGCCGGCCCGGCTGCCGCCCACGTCCTCGGGGACCCCCGCCATCCATCCGGCACGGCCGCCGCTGATCCGGTCCAGGGTGGCGACCGCCGCCGAGATGTGGCGGGGCTCGGCACGGGCGGTGGAGACGGCCGGCACCAGGCCGATGCGGTCCGTGGCCGGGGCGACCCGGGCCAGCGCGGCGAGCGCGTCGCAGCAGTCGGGGCCCTCGTCGAGGGTCACGAAGTCCAGTGCGCCGCGCTCGGCGAGCCGGGCCAGGTCCACGGGGGCGGACACGGACGCCGTGTCCTGGCCCCGGCCGTCGACGGCGGCGGCCAGGTGCAACGGGCGGGTGGGGGCGGGCATGGGGTGGGTGCCTCCGGGTCGGTGGACGGATACGGCGGAACGCGCGGGGAGTGCGGGGGGCGCGCGTGAGATGCGGGCGGACCGGGCCCTACGCGCCCGGACAGGCCGTGCCGCGCAGGAACGACAGCAGCGCGCGGGCGGTGGCGTCGTTCTGCCGGAACGCCGGCCCGTTGGTGCGCGGCCGGGTGAAGGCGCCCGAGGCGCGGGCGTCGGTGTGCGGCCCGAGGGCGAAGCGCCTGGGGTGCGGGCGGCCGGAGCGGTCGATGATCCGCCCGTCGTCGGCGGTGACCGCCAGCAGCCCGGCCGGGGTGGCGGTGGCTCCCGCGCCGTCCCCGTCGCCGCCCGCGTACAGCGAGCGCAGCAGGGGGTCCCGGGTGCGCTCCAAGGTGGGCTCGGGCAGCCGGGCCTCCACCAGGGCCCGCGCCTCGGTGACCGCGCCGGGCACACTGGGGCTGCTCGCCCGGAACACCCCGCGCACGGGGTCGGCGGCGATCTCGGTGTCCGCCCCGAGGAAGCGGACCACCCCGGCCCGTGACAGCGCGAGCAGTTGCCGCAGCCGGGGGGCGGGGGGCCCGGAGGCGAGGAGGCTGAAGAAGCCGTGCCACCACGGGCCGACGTCGCCGAGCCGCAGCATCTGCCCGTACACCGACAGCAGTCCGAGGAAGACCGCCAGGTCCGGGCTGCGCGCGGGGTCGTGGCGGCGGTCGAGGTCGGCCTCGATGCGTCCGCGCAGCGCTTCCTGGAGTTCCTCCGGGCGGTCGAAGCGGAGCCCGGAGAGCGGGGAGTCGAGGGCGTCGAGGTCGAGGCGGTCGGCCGGGTCCGGGACGGCGGACGCGGCCAGGGCCGCCAGGTCCGCGTCGCCGGGTCCGGCGGCCGCGTACTTCTCCTCGAAGTCCGCCCAGCTCATGGCGGTGCGCTCGGGGTGGACGGCGAACAGCCGGTGGTAGTGCGCGAATCCGAGTTCCTTGGCGACCGACGGCCACACGTCGCGCCGGAAGTCGGGGCGGCCGGGCCGGGCCAGCACCTCGTCGACCTGGGCCGGCCCGAAGAAGCGGGGCAGCGGCGGGGGTTCGCCCTCCCATGTGTAGCCGATCTTGGAGTGGTACGGCACGCCGCGCCGCGACCCGACGTGCAGCACGGGCTCCCGCCCCGAGGGGCGGTACGTCAACGCGCCGCCGGCGCCCTCCTCGTAGCGTCCGCCGCGTCCTTCGGTGAGCAGCACCATCAGATCGACGAAGGCGAGCCCGAGGCCGCGTACGAGCACCGGCCCGCCGGGCGGGAGCGCGCCCAGGTCGCTGTCGGCGGTGAACTCCGGTGGCAGGTACGTCAGTCCGCGCTCCGCGGCGAAGGCGGCCAGGGCCTGCTGCCCGGGGTCGGCGTCGAGGTGACCGAGGGCGAGCACGACGAGGTCGGCGGGCAGGGGCCGGTCGCGGCCCTCCAGCCGGACGCTCTGGCGGCCGTCGCGGGGGCCGGTGACCCGTACCGCGCGGTGCGGATGGATGTGCAGGGTGATCCCCGGCGGCAGCGCCGCGGCGGCCCGCTGGAGGACCCAGGCCAGGTAGGCGCTCTGCAGGCGCCGGCTGGGAAAGCTGCGGGGGGTCAGTGCCGCCGTCTCGGCGCGCGTGTGCGCGTCCAGGCCGGTGGCGGCGAACTCACCGCCGCGGACCCCGGCGGACCACTCGGCGAGCGAGGGCCCGGGGCGGATCGGCCCGGCGGCCTCGACGGTCTCGTCGGTGAACATCGTGACGTCCTCGGCCATGGAGTTCATCCACAGCAGCGGGGACTGCTCACTCCGCCATATGCGGCCGCCGCCCGGCGGGAACGGGTCGACGAGATGGAGGTCGAGCGGCGTGCCGTCGTACAACTCGGCGGCGTTGGCGGCGATCCGTTCCAGCAGTCCGGTGCCGCGCGGACCGGCACCGACGATGACGACCGACAGTGCCGAAGCGGACGAGGGAGAGGCGGCGGGGACATCAGGCATGCGCGGGCTCCGTGGGCACGCTCGAAGAAGCTCGGTGATGCCTTCACGCGACCGCGTCCCTCAACGCGGGGGCCCCTGGCCCGCCACGAGGCTAAGCCCCGCGCGGCGGCAGGTGTCAAGCACGTCCACATGCCGGGCAGCCCGCCCGGTCCGGTTGACGGGTCCGACGCACAACTGTTCCACTGTCACCATGCGCACATGCCGGCTGGTCATCCGGGGCCACATCGACTTCGGTCGGGTGTGGTCGGCGTCCTGTTGCCGCTGACCTGGCAGTTCCGCCCCGCACCTCGATGCTGCCGGCGGCTGCCCTGACGGCTTCTCAGGCCTTCGCGCGCCTTCCCTCCCTCACGCGTCCAGCAGTAGCGACACGTTCAGCAGTCGCACCCACAGCAGTCACAGCCGTCACAGCAGTTGCAGCCATCACAGCAGTCGCCGCACCCGGAGCAGTCGCAGTCGCAATGGGAGCACCAGCCCTCGCGCCGCTTGCCGGACCACGGGTCCTCGTAGTGGTCCCGGCAGCAGATCTGGCACGTGCAGCACAGTGCCGACCACACCGCGCACCCGGCGAGCAACCCGCGCCCCGGACCGGGCCGGTGCGGGGGTTCGGGGGTGAGCCAGGGTGACGGCGACGGCTGTCCCGGGCCCGCGGGAGAGTGCGCGCACGACCCCCCGAAGGCACGCTCCACCGAGCGGCGCAGTTCGTGCGCCAGCAGTTCGTGGGCGAGCCGGCCGTCGGTGAACTCCGCGTCCCGCAAGGCCAGTCGTACGCCGTGCACGGCGTCGTCGCACAGCCGCCGGGCCTCGTCCAGGCCGGTGCCGGTGGCCGCCAGCGGGTTCCAGGCGCCCGCGGCGGCATCCGCGTCCAGGTCCTCGACGGCGTCCAGCAGATGGGCCAGCCGGCCGAAGAGGCGGCCCGCCTCCTCCAGCGGTGCGCGGTTGCCGGGCCGTCCGGCCAGCACCGCGGTGTGCCCGAAGGCCGCGGCCGTCGCGGTCTCGGTGGGCTCGGTGACGGTCAGCAGCGGGGTGCCGGGGCCCGCCGCGGCCTCGATGGCGGTCTGCCGGCCGACGGCGTCCACCAGCACCGCGGTGTCGAAGCCGAGTGCCGATCCGGTCGCGGCGCCCGCGCGGTCCCAGCGCCGGGCCACCGTGCGCGCCGCCGCGGCCATCGGGCGCCGGGCCAGCAGTCCGTCGCCGTCGGCCACGTGGTCGCGCATCTTCGCCGAGGCCAGCACCAGGGACACCGCCGCGGCCAGCCGCGCGCCCTCCCCCTTGGCGACCGGCGCGGTCCGCATGGCCCGCAGCGGGCACGGCCCGGCGGTCCTGCGGGACACGGCGGCCCGCTTCCCCGCGCCGTCGCCGTCCCAGATCTGCGCCTCGACCAGCACCGAGATGATCAGGCCGTCGTAATTGGTGGCGGCGCGGGCCAGTTGCCCGTGGTCGTCCCGCAGGGCGAGGCAGAGCCCGCACAGGTGGGCCAGCCAGGAGGTGCGCAGATTCTCCGGCAGCCGATGCCGGCACGGCCTGACGATTCCGAACATCGCTTCCCCCACACGTCTTGTGTCGCGATGGACCACCTCATCGGCTGGTCATGTTATACGTCAGCCGATTCGGCTATCCGGCCGTGCGCCGTCACCCTCGCGGGCGGGAAACTTTCCGATGATCCGTCAGGTGTCCGTATCGCCTGCGTCAACCGGGTACTTCCGGGCAGATTAATGCACCAGGTATGTCACGAATCCCCTCCCTGCCGGGTATCCACTTGGCGCATCCTCCGCATCATGGACGACGATAGGGATGCGGACGGCAAACTGACCGTGTGTGAGAGAGGAGGCGTCCATGGGTTCGGTACGACGCGCGAGCGCCTGGCTGGGCCTCGTCGACGACAACGGCGGCGAGGAGTACTACGACGAGGAGTACGCCGACTACGGCGAGGGCGCCGAGGCGTCCCCCGGCGACTCCTGGGTCACCGACCCCCGTGTGCGCGTGGCCTCCGAGTCGGCGCAGGAACAGGGGCGGCGCATCGCCACGGTGACCCCGGACGGCTTCCGGGACGCCCGCGGCATCGGCGAGCTCTTCCGGGAGGGCGTCCCGGTCATCGTCAACCTCACGGCCATGGACTCCGCCGACGCCAAGCGCGTCGTGGACTTCGCGGCCGGTCTCACCTTCGGCCTGCGCGGTTCCATCGACCGTGTGGCCAACCGGGTCTTCCTGCTGACCCCGCCCGACTACCTGGTCGTCAACGCCGACAGCAAGCGCGGCGGCGACGGCTTCTTCAACCAGAGCTGAGGCCGCTCCGGGGCGCCCCCGCCCCCCGGAGCCGGCCGCCCCGGGCCCGTCACCGGAAGGCGTCGAGGCCCGTGAGCGCCTTGCCCAGCACCAGTTGATGCATCTCCACCGTGCCCTCGTAGGTGAGCACCGACTCCAGGTTGGTGGCGTGCCGCATGACGGGGTACTCCAGCGAGATCCCGTTCGCGCCCAGGATCGTGCGGGCCGTGCGGCAGATCTCGATCGCCTCGCGGACGTTGTTGAGCTTGCCGAAGCTGACCTGCTCGGGCCGCAGCGTGCCCGCGTCCATCCGCTGCCCCAGGTGGTGCGCGAGCAGGATGCCCTTGTGCAGTTCCACCGCCATGTCGGCGAGTTTGGCCTGGGTGAGCTGGAAGCCGCCGATCGGCCGGCCGAACTGCTCGCGGGTCCGCGCGTACTCCAGCGCCGCCTCGAAGCTGCTGCGGGCGGCACCCATCGCGCCCCAGACGATTCCGTAGCGGGCGTGGTTGAGGCAGCTGAGCGGCCCGCCGAGGCCGGTGGCCCCGGGGAGCACCGCGTCGGCGGGCAGACGGACGTCGTCCATGACCAGTTCGCTGGTGACCGAGGCACGCAGTGACCACTTGTGGGTGATCTCCGGCGCCGAGAAGCCCGGGGCGTCGGTGGGGACGGCGAAGCCGCGGATGCCCTCGTCGGTGCGGGCCCAGACGACGGCCACCCCGGCGACCGAGCCGTTGGTGATCCACATCTTGCGGCCGCTCAGGACCCAGTCGGAGCCGTCGCGCTTGGCGTGGGTGCGCATGCCGGCCGGGTCGGAGCCGTGGTCGGGCTCGGTGAGCCCGAAGCAGCCGATCACCTCGCCGGCCGCCATCCGCGGCAGCCATTGCTGCTTCTGCTCCTCGGAGCCGTAGCGGTGGATGGCGTACATCGCCAGCGAGCCCTGGACCGAGACCAGCGAGCGGATGCCGGAGTCGGCCGCCTCCAGTTCCAGGCAGGCCAGGCCGTACTGGACGGCGGTGGCGCCGGCGCAGCCGTAGCCGGTCAGGGACATCCCCAGTGCCCCGATCGAGCCGAGCTCGCGGGCCAGTTCGCGGATCACCGGCAGTTCGCCGCGCTCGTACCACTGCGCCACGTGCGGCAGCACGCGGTCGGCGGCCCAGGCGCGCACGGTGTCCCGTACGGCGCGGTCCTCCTCGCCGAGCAGGTCGTCGAGCCCGAGCGGGTCGTACGGGTCGAACGGCGGCTTTCCAGCGGACATCGTCGTCCCCTCCGGTGATCACGGTGCTTCACGCCCGAAGCTACTTGCGCGGCGGTGCCGGGTAAAGACCCCGCTCCCGGCTCAGCGGGACGCCTCCACCGTGGCCATCACGTGCTCACGCGGCGCGGGGACCCCGGCGGACGCGGAGGGCGTCGTGTGCCGGGCGGCGCACTCCATGCGGCGCGGCAGCCGCAGCGCGGCCACCGCCCCCAGCAGGAGCAGCGCGGCACTGACGACGAGGGTGATGTGCATGCCGTGCACGAAGGCGTGCCGGGCGGCGTGCCGCAGGGAGGCGCCCGCGGTCCCGCCGAGGCGGTCGGAGACCTCGTAGGCCTCGCCGAGCGACTTCCCGGCCGCGGCCCCCGCGTCGGCGGGCACCCCGGGGGTCCGGGCGACGCCCGGCGCGTAGGCGGCGTTCATGACGCTGCCGAGCAGGGCGATCCCGAGGCCCGCCCCGAGCTGGTACGAGGTCTCCCCGATCGCGGCGGCGCCGCCGGCCTGCTCGGCCGGGGCCTCGCTCAGCATCGACTCGTACGCCGCGAACAAGGTGGTCTCCAGGCCGAAGCCGAGCAGCACGAAGCAGGTCGTCAGCACCCAGGGCCGGTCGTGCTGGCCCATGTGGGTGAGCCCGAGCACGGCGGCCGCGGTGATGACGAAGCCGCCCGCGACCATGGCCCGTGGACCGAAGCGGGAGAGCACGCGGGAGCCGAGCAGTCCGGCGCCCATGGCGGCGAAGGTCAGCGGCAGCAGCCGCAGCCCGGTCTCCAGGGGGCTGAGGCCGAGGACGAGCTGGAGGTACTGGACGGCGATGAGCTCCAGGCCGACCAGGGCGAGCAGCGCGAGGACGATGCACCCCACGGAGGTGCCGAACGCCGGGCGGCGGAACATCCCTATGTCGATGAGCGGATGCTCGCGCCGGTTCTGCCGCCGTACGAAGAGCACCAGCAGCAGGACGCCGCCGAGCAGCGGCACCAGCACCGAGGGCTCGTACACCGCGGCCCCGCCGCCGAGCCGCTTCACCCCGAGGATCGCGCCGAGCACACCGAAGGCGGCCATCAGCGCGCCGACCACGTCCCACGGGCCGTCCTGCGAGCCACGGGACTCGGGCAGCAGCCAGCGGGCGATCGGCAGGATGACGACCATCAGGGGGATGTTGATCAGGAAGACCGAGCCCCACCAGAAGTTCTCGACGAGGAAACCGCCGAGGACCGGCCCGACCGCCGCGCCCACGGCCGCGACGGCGCTCCACACGCCGATGGCCACCGCCCGCTCCCGGCGGTCCGGGAAGACCTGCCGGAGGATCGACAGCGTGGCCGGCATGATCATCGCGCCGCCGACGCCGAGCAGTGCCCGCGCCCCGATCAGGATCTCCGGGGTGGGCGCGAACGCCGCCACCGCGGAGGCCACGGCGAAGATCCCGTAGCCCAGCAGCAGGATGCGGCGTCTGCCGACGCGGTCGCCGAGGGTGCCGAAGAGGATCAGCAGGGACGCGGCGACGAGCGGATAGGCGTCGACGATCCACAGCAGGGCTATCGCGCTGGGACGCAGATCCTCGCTCACGGCGGGGACGGCGACGTGCAGCACGGTCGCGTCGAGCGCGACGAGCAACAGGCTGACGCAGAGGACGATGAGGACGGTCCAGCGGCTGACCGGCCTGCCGCGCCGGGGGACGGCGGCCGGCCCGAGGATGCCGGCCGAGGTCGTCCCTGTCATGTACGTACCTCCCAGCGGTGCGCTCGCGGTGCGGCCGGGCAGGACGATGGGGGACGGTCCCGGGGGAACCCAGCGACGAGGGCGAGTGAAATCGACACACTACGCGAGTCCCGGCGGCCGGTGGGTGGCGCGGGTCACGTTCCGACGTGGTCCCCGTCACGCCCGATTCCCGCACGTCGGACCTGCCGGACATGTCCGGCCGCCCGGTCCGGAGGCGACCGGAAGCGGCCCGGAGACGATCGGTGACCGACCGTGATCATGAACGGCGGGCAAACATTGCGACAACTCATGGGCAAAGCCTCGGATAATCGCCGATAAACCGGGAACGCGGAAATCGAACGCGGGATTTTCCATGATCGGACGAGGTGGCTTCCAAACGTGAAATCCAGGAGTTCGCGCATTTGGCTCAATGCATCCTGTGGGAGTACCTCCAATGGGTGCACTGAGACGCAGTCCACATCACATCGTCATTACGAAGGGGCTCTTCAGGCCGAACTCACCCATCACACGCTGTAACGTCGATTGAGTGCGTACCGATGACAAGCTTCGTCACCCGGCGGAGCCCGAGACAGCCCAAGCGCTCCCGCGCATGAGCCGAACACGCGGACTGCTGTTCGGTTCGACGCTGGTGGCGTATGTGGCCATCGTCGTAGCCGTGCTGACCACGTCCAAACTCGTGACCTTGGACTGGCAGGTCATGATGTTCCGGCCGTACAAGCAGTGGCCGCAGATCCACGCCTTCCTGGACTACTTCGTCGTCCTGGGCCAGCGCGGCCCCACCGCCGTGATCGTGGCGGTCTGGCTGGGCTGGCGCGCCTGGCGGCAGCGCACTCTGCACCCACTGCTGGTGCTGGGCACCTCGCTCCTCCTGCTGAACGTCACCGTGGGATCGGTGAAGTACGGGCTGGGCAGGCTCGGCCCGCACTACGCGACCACCGCCGGATCCGCCGAACTCTTCGCCGGCGGCGATATATTTCCTTCCGGCCACACCGCCAATGCCGTCGTGACCTGGGGCGTCCTCGCCTATCTGGCCACCACGCCGTGGGTCCGCCGGGTGACCTCGGTCATCGCGGCGCTGCTGGCCCTGGGGGTCGGCATGACCACCATCTATCTGGGCACCCACTGGGTCAGCGATGTGCTGCTCGGCTGGGCGGCCGGCCTGCTGATCCTGCTGGCGCTGCCCTGGTTCGAACCCCTGATGGCCTCCTCGGAGCAGTGGATCAGGAGCGCCTGGGCCCGCCGCCGGGGCACCGCCGTGCTGCCCGCCACCATCCGGCCGGCCAGCCCGGCCATGGCGGCCTCGCAGGTCACGGAGGACTCCGAGGCCGACCGGGACAGCCTGGTGGTCAGCGGCCGCACCCCGAACGCGGCGCCGGGAGTGCCCCACCACACGGTCCGTCCGCACACCACCCGCCATGAGCGCAGCCCGGTCACCCCGGCCGGCAGCCGCCGTCCGCCCGCCGAGCGCTCCGCCCGGCCGGGCCCGCTCGGGCAGAGCGGCGCGGGGCGCGGCCGCGGCACCGCCGGCTGACCCCGGCAGCCGCCGGTACGCACCCGGCGGTACTCCCCCGGCCTGTACGGCGATGGCC